>WFSD01000350.1 GCA_015486235.1 Anaerolineae bacterium | reverse complement strand
GGTCAGATGCCTGTACACGCTCGTCCCGCGGCGTGCGGCCTCTTTCATGTCCCGCTCCATGATGTCTATCCCAACGGCCAACGGTTCGTCGTAGGCTATCGATGCAAAATGTCCGTCGCCCACGCCGATATCCAGGACTGGACGGCGCAGCGGCACTTTACTCATCAGTTTTGCCTCGACGGAACGCAGGATTGCCCGATGAGGACCCATGGATCGGAGATGAAGCGACAGGAAGTCCTTTTCTTCACTCATTTGATTTCCTCCAGATGCCGGGCGAAAAGGTTCTCGTATGCCTGTACCGTCTTATTCAGGGAGAACGTGCCGCGGATTTCCTCTTTCGGGCGGATGTAAGCGTCTCTGTTCCGCAGCACTTTCACGATGGCCTCGGCCAGAGCTTTTCCGTCCTTGATCGGCACGATCTCGCCCATTCCGGTCATCTGGACTGGCTGGCGGACACCAGGCAGATTCGTCGCCACGACCGGCGTGCCGTTGAGCATTGCCTCTACCTGGACCAGGCCAAACGACTCGGTGGAGTTGATGGATGCCACCACCAGAAGGTCGCATATCGAGAAGAAATCAGACATCTTTTCCGGGGAGATCACCCCGAGGAATGTGATGTAATCTTTGTATTTCCGGATAAGTGGCTGCAGATCCTGGTAAATCGTCTCGCCCAGGACGTTTTCGTACTCGCCGGCGAAGAGCAAATGGGCATTTGGCACGTGAGGTATGATATGCTCGATGGCTTTGATCAGGTAGTCGGCACCTTTCTCCGCGGCAAAACGGGCGGCAAAGCAAACTTTGCGTTTGCCATCCACCCTCGCCCTGGTCAGAATTTCAGACTTGCCTTCTTCCGTCGGCTCGGGAATGACTACAGGGGGGAGGATGACGGTTACTTTGTCCATGTACCTGGAGAGAAGCGGCGAATGGTCCGCGAAATCCTTTGTGTAGGCCACGATGTTGTCCGCCAGAGTTGCCGCAAGGATGTTATCCCAGTAAACCACTTTGTCCACCAGGGGACCATACCAGACTTCTGGCATTTTCAGATCGCAATGGTATGTCAGTACCGATGGTTTGCCATACGCTTTTGCCAGAGATGCCAGCAAGCCGCCTTCCGCTTGGGGCAGGTGGATGTTCACCATTTGGTGATTTTGGATCTCCCGGATGGCGGTAGCCGTAAAGCCGGGCATGAAAACCCACTTGCCGAACCGGAAAGCCACCGGCACCCGCACTACCCTTACGCCGTCCACCATCTCCTCTGGTGCAAGAGATCGGTGATAGCGAGAAGTGAGCACTGTCACGCGGTGCCCCCGGCGGGCCAGCGCTTTAGCCAGCCGTTCGACGTAGATTGTCAGGCCGCTCACATGCGGACGGTAGTAAGTCAGAGCCAACAATAAATCCATGTTCTGTGTCTTTCCTCCAACGACCGGATTTTACGACTGCATGATCTTTGATTGGACTTTTGACAATCGGGCTGCCCTGCCAGGCTGAGCTTTTCGTCTTGAAGGCAGGAAAGGAGGGAGGGTACATCTTGTGGTCGGGCGAAACCCGACCACAAGATGTACTATTTCTTCCCAGTCATCTACCAGGCGTGAAGCCCCAGAAGGCTCCGTTTCCGCTTTGTCAAAAGTCCAGTCCTTGGAGCTCAGGGTACAAACAAAGAATTTTCCAGGTATCCCATCTCCATGAGTGCTTCCTCGGCCAGGCTGCTGACCAGATAGTTTTCGTCGTCGAGGGCTTTGTAGAGCGCCAGCACTGCGGCATCGCTATCCCTCGGGAGCAAACGTCGGAGGATGTAGGCCGCTCTTACTTTGGCTTTCTCATTGCCGTTTGTCATGGCGCTTGCCAGGCCGGTGAGCGCCACATTTCCCATCTGCGCCAGAGCATCCGCGGCAGTGGCACTCACCATGCCGTCCTCATTGCCCAGCATCTGGAGCAGGGCGGGCACAGCTTCGGGGGCGCGTATCTGCCCCAGTGCCAGGATGGCAGCACACCGGATGTCCACGTCGCCCTTTGTCGCCGTGTCCACGAGGGCACCTACTGCCCCCGAGCCGTCGGTCAGGGCCAGGGTGCGCGCCGCCCACCACCGCTGGTCGCTGTCGCCTGCATGCAGCCAGTGGAGCAGTGGCTGGGAGAGAGCTTCGCCGTATTTCCGGGCAAGCGACTGTGCCACCGTCTCGGCAACCTCGTCGTCGCCGAGGGCATCCCGGAGTGGGCGCAGCCAGGGATCGTCCAGGAGCCAGTGTTCCAGCTTTTTCCGGGTCATTTCCGGTGGGAATGCGAAGAGATGGGTTTTGCACTCGCCGGGTTTCGCATCCCCCGCGCCGAACCCAGGGATTGGCATGGAAGCCGTTGGATGGTGACAAAGCCGCTCGGCCCAGCGGGATTCCAGCCTCGCCCATGGCACCGCCGTCACGCCTGCCACAGGCACTTTAGCGGTCAGGTAGTCTATGTGCCAGTGGGCGCGCTTCTCTCGGCGAAGGTGGTGACGCAGGCGGGCATCCAGCCCCCCGGGGCCGAAAGCGCTGCCTACGTAAACGTGCAGTCCCGGCGTCAGGATGTGCTCGCCAATCCTGCCCATTGAGACGTGGCGCGGTTCCTCGATTCTGAAATGAAGGAGATACGTGCCCGGCCTGCCGCCCCATCCTTTCGTCACTCAGATTCCTCCTTTAGAGACACAGCGGCCACTCCAAGGCCGATATACGTCCAGAAGAGCATCGCCATGTGGGGATAGACCAGGTTGAACAGGTAATGGTCGAATATTCCACCGACCATCGCGCCAGCTACGGCACCACCAACGCCCAGCAGGATTGCCTCGCGCTCGGGGTTGTTCTGCAGTCTCCTCCACCCTTCAATGAGCTGGGCGAAAAAGCCAATCACCGTCAGGAAGAACACGCTCAGCCCTACCAGCCCCATCTCCTCGGCAATCAGCAGGTAGACACACGAGACTCCGATGTACGAGCCAATTTCCGGCGTGTCTATGAACCCAACGCCGAGCCATGGGTATTGGGAGATGAGCCGTATGGCATCTCGGTACTCCCCGAACCGCATCTGAGTCGCTCTATCGGAGCCGTGGAGTCCCGCCATCAGGTGTTGGATGTAGGTCTTGCTCCACGGCAAGAACCACAGTCCAGCGGCCATCAGCGCACCTACCCAGAGAAGCCTTCGGTATTTGACCAGTGCCAGGATCACAAGAACGGCCAGCATTCCCAACATCGAGCCACGGGAGTAGGTCCAGAAAAGGCAGAGAAACTCGGTTGCCAGAGCCAGCCATGCGAACCATCGTGGCACTACCGGCTTCTTCGATGCGATCTGTGGGGCGAGGATCCCGGCGGCGAGGATCATCATGCCGCCGAGGACGTTTGGATCGACAGCGGTTCCGATGGCCCGCATTGGGTTGTGGGGATCATCCTCGATGAATCGGAGAGCGCCATGCCCTGCAGGGTAATGGAACCGAGCCAGGGCGTCCAGAATCCGGACGGTCCAGTCCTGGGGGATTGCATAGAAAACCACGCCAATGAGCGCCGTCAGGAATCCGCCGAGGATGATGACGCGGGTCAGATTGCGCATTGCCCGTTCGGACCGCATGGTATCCACCACTACGAAGAAAAGAGCGATGCCCAGCATCAGGCCGATAAATCGTCGCAGGATCGTCGGAGTCAGGCGTGAGTGGGCCAGTCCGACAGCGAAAGTGAAGATTGCCAGGGCGATGAACACGGCTACCAGCATCCCCAGAAGCGGGAAATGGATGTCCCGCCTCCGCGCCGTGGCGAACCCCGCTATCCAGACGAAGAAAACAGTCCAGAGGACCAGGTCCAGGAACGTCGGGGTGAAAACGACTTTCACCGGCAGTGCAGCAAACGGGAGCACGCCGATGAGAAGCACCAGGAAATAGAGCCCCCATTCCACGCTGGTGAGCATCAGGAGACCCCCGAGGGCCGCTACGGTGAAAGCCAGCGCCAGCATCGGCCCCAGAGCGGCGATGTAGAGGCCGCCGAGAAGCGCTCCGAGCAGGAGCAGCGCTGCCAGAGCAAATGCCGCAACGGTGCGGTCTGGATTCGCCAGGAAGGTCTCCAGCCGGTAGATCATCCGAAATCACCTACCTTGAATGGGTCAGAGGAGAGCCCATGAGCTCTTGCAAACGCCTCGATTTTCTCCGGCACGTTTGCGTACACACCCCGGCCCCTGACAGCCACGGTGCCATCCGGAAGGGTGAGTTCGCCCTCAGTGTGGACTGCATTCCCTTCCACTTTCGCGATCCGCCCGACGGCGTGAACCTGCACCCCCAAGGGCACGGCCTGTTCGTAGTCCACCTCCAGGTGCACCGACATAACTTTGTATCCAGCGCGCCAACAGCACATCCCCATGACCTCGTCCAGAAGGGCTGCGGTTGCGCCCCCATGGGCGTGTCCTGGTGGGCCTTGTTGTTTCAGATCGTAGGTAACGTCGGTGAAAATGGAGCCGTCGTCGTCCACCCAGAGAATTGCCCCGATCCCGCAGGGATTTTCGTCGCCGCAAACGAAACACGAGCCATGAGACGGAAATCTTTTTGCCATAGAAACCCTCCAAAGGGACTCCCCGCTTCAGCGAGGAGAGGAATCGCCCCCCAACTTGACTGCTTCCTTGGACCTCTCCCCCGGCCCCTCCCCTTGCAGGGGAGGGGAGATTCTGAGTCGTCCCTCACAGGGAAGGGGGCTGGGGGTTAGGTACCCATTCTCTCTTAACCAGCCCAAGTTCTCAAAACAACCTCAATTGAGTGTATTTTTCGTCGTCGGGGGTGGACTGTTCCTCCTCGACAGGGTGTTCTTTCGCCATTTTCAGCAGCTCCGGTATTTTCTGGAAATCGTCGCGGATTGTATCACGCCATTTGGGTTGCCTCAGAGCAGCTGCTGGATGGAATGTCGCCATGTAAATCGTGCTTCCAATCCGCTTGTGGTTGCCGTGTATGCGTGTGATGCTCGCACCGGGAAAATATCGTTCCATGGAGAACCGTCCTAGCGTGACGATGACTTTTGGCTTTATCATCTCTATCTGTCGTTCCAGGTAGGGGGCACACGCTTTCAGCTCGTCCGGTTTCGGGTCTCGATTGCCCGGCGGGCGGCACTTGACGACGTTCGTTATGAAGACATCTTCCCGCTTTAATCCGATTTCCTCGAGAAGTTCGTCCAGAAAATGGCCGGATGCTCCAACGAAAGGCCTCCCCTGGCGGTCTTCATGGAACCCCGGTGCCTCACCGATGAACATCACCTCGGCGTCCTCTGGCCCCTCTCCGGGCACAGCGTGGGTCCTGCTGTAGCCCAGACGACACTTACGGCATCTCGCTATTTCATCATTGATTTGATCAAGTTTTCCCACTTCGACTTCTCCTCGCTTTTCACGATCAATTCGTACCTCCTCTCCACCTCTGCCCAAAGCCGGTGGAGATTCGGGCTGTTCAGTGGCCTTCTCGTCATTATCAGAGCATCCTCTTTGTTGCCGTAATAATGTTTTCTCCGTCCCACGACACGGAACCCGAGGCTGGAGTACAGATTTACGGCGACTGTGTTGGATGGTCTCACTTCCAGAGTTGCTTCTTCCATCCCTATTTCCTCCCCCCTGAGCATGCCCCAGAGCATCAGGATTTTCCCAAGACCTTTCCCCTGCCATTCCGGAGCCACGCCTATGGTGGCGATGTGCAGTTCTTCCATAATCAGCCACAGGTCTATGTATCCCGCTATGTTGCCAGAGCTGTCCTCCAACACCCACGGGGATGTCATTCCATCTTTTTCTACCTCGCTACGGAACATCCTCTCCGACCACGGCAATGGGAAGAGCTTGCGATCCAGCTCCACCACTCGGGCTACGTCTTTCATGGTCATCGGCCGGAGGATGAGCGTTTCCCGCGAGTCCTTCATCTTACAGACTCCGAGGCAGGTACAGAGGCGACAGGGCGGCGGGGTCGTCCACGTCGCCGGATGCCATGCGTTTTGCAGCGATGGCTGCCAGATATCCCGCCCTGCGGATGTGAGTTCCGGGCAGGGCAATGCTGTACTGTACTCCGTTTTGATCCAGCGCTTCCATGACAACGTGGGTTATCTCGCCGACCAGGAGAGTTTTTCCCTTCATGGATGCTGCCATCTCTTCCGGTTCACCGATGTTGTAACCCCTGTCGGTGGTCCATCTATCGTTCTCTTTTCGGTACAGTGCCCAGCAGACCCTGCGGCGGCCGGCCTGGAGCAATGCGAGGATCGGCAGGTTCTGCGCCTGATGGGGATACGCGGTTATATCCAGCGTCGGCACGCCCAACAGCGGCGCATCTGTGACTGCCACGATCCCTTTTGCAGCGCTCAAGGCTATGCGCAGGCCAGTGTACGACCCGGGGCCGATTGCTACTGCGATACCGGACAGGTTCCACGGCGTCAGGCCAGCCTCCCGCATCAGTTCGTCCACCCGCGGCATCAGCTCTACTGTGTGCCTCCGGCTAGAAAGCCAGGAGTGCTCTGCCACTATGCGAAGGCTTTCTTCGTCGAAGATCGCTACGCTGGCCTGTTCCGTTGCGGTATCCATCGCAAGTATCAAGACTTCACCTCCGCTTTGGCCCGCCATGTCCGGAGCAATTCCCCACCGCGCTTGCCCCGTCCTTCTGCGAGGATATCCCGGAAGCTCTCCTTCATATGCATGTGGTGCAATTCCACCCACAAGTGCTCCGACGGGAGCAAATTCGCCACGCGTCCGGCCCACTCCAGTACGACGATTCCGCTTTCGTCCGGCAGATCGGCCAGGCCAATCCCCAGAGCCTCCAACCCGGCGTCCCTATGCTGGCCCAGGCGGTAGCAATCCACGTGGTAGAAGAAAGCGCCGTCCAGCGGGTACTCGTTGATAAGGGTAAACGTGGGGCTGGTGATAGGTTTTTGGATTCCGAGGCCGCGCGCAATCCCCCTGGCGATGACGGTTTTACCCGCACCCAGGTCTCCTTCCAGTGCCACCACGTCGCCAGGGCGCAGCAAAGAGCCCAATATCCTTCCCAGCCTTTCCGTTTCCTCGGGGCTGTGGCTGACGAATTTCCAACGATCCTCCGTCAATGTTCCTCCGTGCCGGAAACGGGCCGCATCCGGCGGGTCTCCGTAGAATTGCTGGTCTGATTATACCAACCGGCATGCAGTTTGCCAAAGCGTCTGCCGAGTAGGTTGCAGCATTGCCGAGGATGCCTTCCACCTGGAGCGCATCGTCTATGACGGGTGGACACCGTCATTATCTCACTCGTACCCTCCCTGGCCACACGGGTCTTGCTCTGTCGAATTCCAAACGCAGGCGGTACACGCCGGGGCGCAGGCCGGCGGGTAGTGCCAGGTCGTGCTCACCCTTGACGATGTCGCCTGGCTTCCAGCAGCTGGTCGGGAACCCATCGCCGCCGATTTTCCCCTCCGTGACCGCCACCGCCTTGTCGTGGCCATCCACCAGGGAAAGCCGGAACCTCATATTTTCTCGGGTGTCGCCACAGGCCTGCCAGTAAAGTTCTACGTGCAGCAGGTCCCCAGCATGAATTGGCGTGTCGGGAGCGTGACTGTAGCCCCTTTTGTAGAAATCGAACCCAAGCAGACGCACGCCATCGGCGCGGATGGACTTCCTGTGCCGGATTGGCAGCAAGTCCACGGGCAGAGGGAACGAAGGCCTCGTGATTTGCACCCTTCCGATGAAAATCATGTTCCCCTGTCCCGACGGTACAGCCAGACGCCTTCCGGTGTCCGCCCGGTAGACCGCCACCCCTACCCGGTAGTTGCCCGGAGGCACACCGAAAGGTATCAACACACCGTGAAGGTCGTCCACGACCTGTCCTGCTGACCATTTGTCCGTGTGCATGCTCCCTCCGGCCGGCTCTCCATCCTGCTGCGCCACCACCTGCTGGCGGTCGTCCAGTACCTGCACAGTGACTTTGTACCTGGCAACCGGCTTCTTCAACGCCTGCCAGCGCAAGAGTATCTGCAACACGTCCCCTGCTTGCAGCGCTCGAGGCGCCATCCCCGCTTCCGCGAGTGCGATCTGATCGCCGAAGAGGTTCCCGGTGGGTTCTACGGGCAGGTCGGCATGGGGCACTGAGTAAATTGCGAACCGCACATTTCCCTGCCACGAATCAGCGGCCTTGAATGTGTGCTGGCCAAGCCACCCCTCGACTATTCCGGCAGGGTCGCTCTCCTCGGTGGCCCAGTAGAGGACGAACAGCCGGTTGCTATCGGCGGCTATCTGGGCAAGGCGTGCTTCTGTCGCTGCTTTGTCTGGCGGGCGTTGCTCTGGCAAAGGGTATATCGGGGTAGTGCCATGATAATAGTATCGGAAAACCTCAATCTGCCCCGGCGCGTCCAGGATCACGGCGTCCCTTGGGCCCGCTACCGCAGTGATGTACCTGACGATCCCGCGGTAGTTGTCCCTGGCGTATCTGGGATTCCCGAAATATGCCGCGTCTCCCATCACGAGAAGGGCGCCCACCAGCACTATCCCGGCGGCCGATAGAGCCACCCCAGCCTTTCCACGCCGGAGAATCACATCAACTCCTGCCGCGGTCGACAGCGCCCACGGGAGAACCGCTACTACCAGGAATTTCAGGTACGCGGGTTTGTACAGCCCCGGCACCAGTATGATGACCAGTGGCACCACCAGCCACACCACGACCAGCGTCCTCCCCCACGAGACATTGGATTCCCGAACCATGCCGGAGGCCGCCGCCAGCGCCAGCAACGCCCAGACCCACGGCGACTGGACCAAATTGGCCATAGGACCCATGACCAGCCATCCCCATGCCGAGGGAAGCGCGTGAAGCAGCGACACGTGTGCCTGGCTTCGAGGCCATGTGGTTACCTGGCGCCATGCTGTCTGGAGCCATGGCAGGAACAGGATCAGCGCCAGCAGGTGGGCGCCGAACCACTCGACGACCTTTTCATGCTTTTCCGATGCCTTCGCCAACAGTACCAGGGCGATTGGAATCCACACAATCGGGAAAGTGTAGTGGGTGTAGAGCCCTGCGGCCACGAACACCCCTGTGAGGGCAGCATTTGTCCATCCTGAACCCAGGGCAAACCACACAGCAGCGGCTGTGATTGCAGCGAGCAGGGCATACATCCTGGCTTCCTGAGAGTAGTACACCGCAAGAGGGCTTAGCGCTGTCAGGGTGGCGGCCAGCAATCCTACCCGACGGCCGTACAGCCGCTTGCCGAGGAGGTATGCCAGCCACACGAGTACGATTCCTGCCAGCGCCGACAGGCTCCTGAGGGCGATCTCGCTTTGTCCAAAAGCAGCGCTCCAGAAATGGAGCAGCCAGTAATAGAAAGGGGGATGGATGTCGTGGGATGTGTCCAGGGCTATCCTGGCGAGGGGACGTGCTGCCATTGCAGCGCTGTTTCCCTCGTCGCTCCAGAGGCTCTGCACTCCCAGGTGGTAGAAGCGAAGCAAGGCCGCTGCCAGGATGATCCCCGCAGCGGCCATGTTTTCGTCTGCGAAACGTACGATCTTTCCTTTCACCACTTGACCCTCAGGCCGCCTCCTGTATCGTGCCAACCTTTCATGTCATTTTTTGGCGGTGCAACTTTGATATGGCAGGTGAGGTTGCCAGCGGAGAGGTCATTCAGTTGCTCTGCGAAAACCAGGGGGTACGTTTCCCCAGGTTCGACTGTGTCCGGCAGCCGGAAACGCACCCAAACACGCGCCAAACCGCGCTTTCTAATGGAAAGGTTCCTGAGCACGACTTTTTTCTCCAGCGCTTCCACCCATGCCGACCGAAGCCTGTTCTTCCTGTGCACTATCCCGCCGGACACGTCGGCTTCATCGATGATGGCAACGGGGAGCCGGAACCTGAGTGCAAGACCGTCGGGGAGGGCACCTCCATCGACGCTCATATCCGGCGTTATGGGGTGCTGATGCATTCCTAAAAGGGAAAACCGGAAACTCGCCTCCCCTCCAGGGGGCATCTCGATGGTGATAGCGTTTTTCTGGGCTATGTTGTTGTCCCACTTGACCTCCCAGTCGTGCTGTATCCGATCGTTGTCGGATTCTACCTTCACCAGAAAACTGTACATGACGTTAGCTCTTGGTTCCCAAGGTATGGATCCAACAAAAGGCTGGTCTGGAGTGATCTCCTCGGCGGTTATCTTTCCCACTTCCTTCCAGTGCTCCGGCCAGATGGCGGGCGAGGCGAGCGCGACGTAGACATGGGCACGAACATCGTAAGCAACTGCGGGGCCTTTGTTGAACACCCTCACGTGGACGTAGTTCTTCTCCCCCCCAGCAGGGGCCACATGTTCGTCTGTCCCATCTGGCTCGTGTCGTAACCAGATATCCGGGCTGTTCCGATAGACTCCTTTCACAGGCACGGTGCCATCGTCGTTTGGATTGTCCCGGATGTATACGTCCGACTTCGAGTAACGGTCGGCACTGAATGCCGCCTGTCCATATTGTTCAATGTATTTGTACGGGATGCTCCCATAACCAGAGCCCCATACGCTGTCGCGTCCCCAGCCTTTCCAACTATTCCTGATGATGAAATAGCCGCCGCCTGGGGATTTTTCGTCGTCCACATATCCTACCATTGCCATGGCATGGCCGCCTGCTGGAGTCTCCCCGGGAAATGGCAAGGTTATCTTGCCGTACTGGGCCACAGCGGCACTTTGGTACCAACTGTTGAACACAGGGATGGAAAATGCTACTACCTTGCCATCTGCCAGACATGTCTTGATGTCACTGACATTGGTTGGGTTGAGCTTGATGGTCCGGATCGTCCTGTACATCTGGGCTTCCTTGGGGGCGTCCGGGGGCGGTGGGCCCTGAGGATCGGGGCCAAACCTGCCGGATTCGTCCACGTGGGCCGGTTTGGGATTGTATGGCCATACCTTGTCCTCCGGGATGCCGGACTTCTCCAGTCCGTCGAACCCGACGCTGAGGAAAGTACCACCATATGGCGTTTGATCCGGCGGTATCCCGTCGTGCTCTTTGCACCACCAGTACAGGTACTGCTCGGAGAGGTCTGTCTTCTCTTGTTCTGCCCCGACCTGTATCTCCAGGTGCTCGCGCACAGCCGTGCTGGCGAAAGCAACACATGTTCCTCTTTCCCCCTGATCTCTCACCGGGGGCATCTCCGAGCGGTGATCGACTGACGAAGGCAGCGCGACCGGATGTGCTATGGTCACGTAGGGGGAAAGCCCGATGGCGGCAATGAACTCCGTTTTTGGAGGAGGCAGGGCACCGGTCATGAATGGTCCTTCCACTTTTTCCTTACGGCCCCCTCTTAGCCGTGCTATCGGCATCAGCCTGTGGGTCTCTTTCCGGAGGTCCTCCAATTCCTCCTCTGACATTCCCAGGGATTCCCGCATTTGCTCTGCCACCTCGTCGTTACTTACAATGGCGGCGATTTCCTGCACGGTATTCACCCCGAGGGAGTTGAGAAATCCGGCCTGTTCTTCAGAAAGGGCCCCAAGGACTTCCAGGGGGATACCCCTGGGGATCAGTGTTTTTACTTTCTTGGTCCTTGCCATTCGTCCTCCTTGTCAGTCGTGGCTTGCCGAGTCTCTCTTTTCGATTTCACTGGACTTTATGGGAGACAATGTCTGCGGGCCAGTGCATTCTCCGAGGGCGGAGGAAAAGGAAATGCATATTTTGTGTGGTGGCTATGCTACCACACAAAATATGCCACTCATTTCTTCCTCACCACCGCAATGTTATTGCCTTCATGCCCGTATCCTGTATTCCCGATGAAGCCTATTACCTGGTTACGATTGATCTTGGACTTTTGACAATCGGGCCGCCCTGCTAGGCTGAGCTTTTCGCCTTGAGGGCGCTTTCTTCCCAGTCATCTGCCAGGCGTGAAGCCCCAGAAAGCTCCGTTTCCGCTTTGTCAAAAGTCCAGTTGATCCTCCCCATGCCTTTTTTTCTCTATTTCGGACTTCCGGTAATCTTCGGCCCCCAAGGGATACGGCGGTGTTTTTTCCCTCAGAGATTTGGATTCTTCCGGTGTCAGGAGGAAGTCAGCCTCCTTTTCCAGCTCATCTGCTTTTCTCCTGGATATATGCAGGTATTTCAGGAGATATTTCCGTGTTTCTTCGTCTGCCAGCATCGACACCACTTCCTGGACGTAGGTTACGCCCAGCCCATGTAACAGGCTTATCTGCTCTGGAGAAAGTGTTTTCAGATCCTCTAGCGGCATAGGGGGCGTTTTTTGTTTTTTCCCTGCTTCTCCAGGTGCGCTATCCATAGAACCAAGATTATGCATTTTTCCGTGCTTCCTCAGTGAGCGACAATTCTGTCTTCCGGAATTTGAAATGCGGGCACCGATTGCCCGGTACGGCACTGCTTACGACGTATGGCTGGTTCAACAAACATCCAGATTTCTCGTAGTACACGCAATTGTGGCATGTCCGCAGGTGATACCCACAGTAAGGGCACCTATCTGCGGGACTTGGATTCTCGGTGGGGCTTGCACCCCCGCAGTGGTAACACCGATACGGCTTCAGCTCCAGTACCTGGAGCAGCGATGGCATTTCCTCCAATTCCTCTTCTGTGGGAGGTACGATCGGAGAGAACCTGAGGGGCTCTGAGAGTTCTTTCTTCTCAACCTGTATCGGAGGGAATTCCCGGTTCGATAGTTTCTTCAGAGCTCTGTGGGCGTGCAAAGGAACGTTCATGGCGCTTTCCGAATGTTTCAGGCTCTCGATGAGGTCCTGAAGATCTCGTTTCGTAGTCGGGCCTGCTACGTTCTCGATGACATGAAGGGCACTCTGCCGGAACCAGCGGCTTGTATCCTCCTTCTCCATGTAGCTGAGCAGGTAAGGGATTATCCCTTCGCCCAGAGCTACCAGGCCTTTTGCCGCCAGCCATCGGACACCGTAGTTTGGGTCGTCCAGCAGGGAGATAAAAATGGGTACTACGTTTTCATCGCGGATCTTTTGCAGGGTTTTGGCGGCGTGCCACCGGATATGGTCGTCGTTGTGGGCAGCAGCTTCCCGGAGCACGTCTATCGCCGGGCTCCCGATTTCGCCGAGGGCATCGGCGGCGGCTCCGTGCACGTTCTTGTCCGGATGATGCATGAATTCTTTCAGCATTGGGATTGCTTCGACAGCGCCGATCTTCCCCAGGGCGCTGATTGCCGCAACTATGTCGCCTGGTGGTTCTCGCTCCAGCATCGCCATCAACAAAGGGACGGCCTTGGTGACTTTCTTTTCTCCAAGAACCTCGGCTGCCAGGCGCCGCGCCTCTGCATTCGGTTCTGTGAGCAGGGAAAGGAGGGCGTTTATCTTGGTGGCCTGCACTTCGGGCTCGGCGGGGGAAAGGAGCAGTGCTTTGGCCTGGAGACGCAGGCTCAGGTTGAGGGGAGATGTAGGAGGAGCTATGGTGACTTTCTTCCCATTCCAGAGACCAGTTGCGCTGAAATCTGCCATGGTTTTCCAGAAAACCTCATCTGTCTGTTGCTGGAGCACGCCGAAGAGTATGCTTTGCTGTCGGGGGTCTAGACTGCTCATCTGATCCAGAAAGATTTCGATTGCAGGCGGATTACCTGCCACTGCCATCTCGACGATCAGGCTGATCTGCTCTTTGACGGTGAGCTGCTTCAAGCTCTCGATGATTGTTTCCCACGGAAGATATTTTTCCTTTTCCATACGGAGGCCTCCTTTCCAGGCCGTTTCTGAAGGGCGAAGATGCAGTGAGCATCGCGGTAGCTGTTTAAAGCATGTTTCATCTCGCCGGTACGGCAGGTACTTTCCTGGACATCAAGAAGGTTCTCCCGGACGACACAGAGGGTCCGGGATTCTCGATTCCGTCTTGCATTATCCGTTAGACATTCTGGCGCTGCCGACTTGGGTAAAACACACTTAGCTGCTGGCCCAGAGTTGCCTGTGGGGACTTCCCGTGTCCAAGTCAGGCTATACTGCGGTTTGTAGCCCTGGGCGACTTTTCTATTACTATTTTAAAGGCTTCTGAGGAGTTTGTCAACGTGTTGCAGGGTGAGGGAGAACGAAGTAATTTCTGGGGGCCCTACTGGCCCCCAGAAATTACTTCGTTTTTTCCTCGGTTTTCTCGCTTGACAATGTTTCCAGGGAGATGTAAAATGGCTCCTGGGAATGGGGGCCGTTAGCTCAATTGGGAGAGCAGCTGACTCTTAATCAGCGGGTTGCAGGTTCGAGTCCTGCACGGCTCATTGATCTTGACAAACCGTTGCCGTGGGCCCGCACAGACGAAGGTCTGGCCGGGCCTTTTGTTTTGTGCCCAAATCAGCGAGTCACTAGGAGATTTCCGGATGGGCTTGCCGCTGGCGTTTCCGATCCTCTTCGGCATAGCGATTTTCCTTTCCCTGACGTTGACTCCCGTTGTAGCTGCGGCAGGGAAGCGCCTCGGCCTGGTGGACATTCCTGGCGGGCGGCGCAGACACCAGGGAACTATCCCGAGAACCGGCGGAATAGCTCTCTTCCTGGCGTTTTTCCTGCCTGCGGCAGCGATCTTTTGCACCCCAGCAGGATGGCTTCCCCCGCGCCTCGACCCAAAAGAACCGATCAGGCTGGCAGGGCTCCTGGTGGGCAGCGGCCTGATTTTCCTCTCCGGATTGTTGGACGACCGATATGATTTCAACCCAGAGTGGCAGTTCGTAGCGCAGGTTGGAGTCTCTCTCGTTTCCGTTCCGTTCCTCATCATCATTCAGCGGGTCAACAACCCGCTGACAAACAAGCAGGTGGTGTTTTCATGGCCGCTGGTGGTGGTTTTTACGCTTTTCTGGCTTGTTGGGATGATGAACACGGTTAATTTTCTGGACGGTCTGGATGGCCTTGCCTCCGGCGTAAGTGGGATACTTTGCGTGGTTTTGGTGATTCACATGCTCCGGCAGGGTCAGGTAAGCGTTGCGCTTATACCATTGATCCTGCTTGGAGCCATCCTTGGATTTTTGCCGTACAATTTCCATCCTGCACGCGTATTTCTGGGAAGCAACGGTTCCTATTTCCTGGGATACGCTGTCGGAGCGCTGGGGATCATCGCCGGGGCGAAAATGGCTACCGTCCTGGCGGTTATGAGCCTGCCAATCCTAGACGTAGCATGGCTGATCTGGCGCCGCTGGCGGTCAGGGCGATCGCCTCTCAGCGCAGACCGCAGGCACCTGCATCACCTCTTGTTGGATATGGGTTTTTCCCAGCAGCAGATCGTCTTGGGGTATTACGCGTATTCCGCTGCTGCCGGGTTCCTTGCGCTAGCGATCAACACCCGTTTGTACAAGCTGATTGCCCTCCTGGTGCTGGCGGCGCTTGTCTCAGCGATCATCCTGTGGGCAGAGAGGGAAAGCTGACGGCGTTGCTATCGATGCGCAAGCCAGCCCTGCTCCTGACGCCAGTTTGGTGGGTTGCGCAGTCCGCCATACCCGCACGGACGTCCTTCCCCGTGGATCGTCACGACCCACTGACCTGCACTGCTCATGCGGGCCAGGTGAGGCACGTAGGCAGGATCACTCCGGATGGGCTGCCAGATGACGTGGGCCCGCCAGTGCGAAATGTGGAACGACATCCAAGGCCTGTCGAACGGGTACTCGCTGTGGAACACGGCGTGGCACGACAGGGCGGCAGCTACCTCATCCACAATCCTCGGGTCGGTTTCGTTTCGGTATGCATCCGCGAGGGCCGGCACGGCGTCGTCGGACAGGGTGGCCAGATACCGGAAATCCAGGGCGTATCCGGCGTGAGCCCGACTCACGTTCCAATGGACTATGAACCCGTCCACGTTCATCAGGTTCGCTGTCAGGCTAAGGCCGAGAACAGCCAGTACCACAGCCAGAGCAAATCTCCGTTCCTTGCCTAACATTTCTAGAAAGGCCACAACCACCAGCAGCGCTCCCAGACACAGGGCATAGACCAATCCGTAAACCCGGAGCCGCGTGAGGCCAAGCGCCTCGATGTACCGTTGCAGAACCAGAAAAGCGAGCATGAGCAATGTGAGCATCAGCCCCAGCAGCACCATCACCGCTGCCGAAAAGGCCAGCCTGCGTTGTGGTGTCTCGCGCTTTGTGATGTTGCTTAGCGCTATCGTCAGAACCAGCCCCGCAGTGGCCGCCAGCCCCAGGTTTGCGAAAAACCGGTAGGCCAGATGGCCGTTGATGGGAGTGCTCAGAGGCAAGCGTCGAATGACCCCCGTGATGAAAGCCGCGACGAGCAGGCTGACGCTCAAGATGATTGTGATTCCTTCGGTGAAACCCAGGAATCGGGGTATCCCTGGTTTTTCCAGGCCTATCAGTTCTTTGTCATCGCTTTGTCTCAGGGTGTGGTAGTACACTCCGAAGAACAGATAGGTCAGTGCCGCCAGGTACAATATCCTGAGAGCGTACTCCGGAGTTTTGTACAGCCGGATGGCGACGATCGCTCTCCTCACGTGTTTCCCGAAGACTGGATCGGGGGCCGAGAAAATCCAGGCGAATGCTGCGAGCAATGGCAACGACAGCACTATCCCACGGAACCACGCCCTGTCCCACCACGAGGAGAGGGTTCCACTGCCTGGCACACGTCGCACGCCATGCCTCCAAGCTGTCGGCAGTGCAACAAACATTGCTTTCAGTAGCCGGAAGAAACCAAGGGAGTAGTCGGAAAAACAGTAGTCGAGCCAGCGTCCACCCAGGAATGTGTTTGCCCAAATTACCAGCAGCAATAGCGTAGCGACATAGCCGAGTGTTCGGGAGAAAGGTTCTATGCGGAGGAAAGTCATTACGGCAAAGAGGCCAATAGGGAATATCAACACGAAGATTGCCCTTGCAGGTCGGAGTTCTTCCTCGTAAGTTATGTCCAGGCTTGCAACCAGGTGTACAGCCACGACGATGGCAAAGGAGACGCCCACTGGGTTCTTCCACCAGAGGAGCACGGAGGCAATGAATGCGGTCACCACCGATGCCCGCTCCAGCCTTTTGTAGAAGTCTATTTCCGGCTCTTCATCTGCGCTTGTATGCCGGAACATCCGATTCCACCCCAATACGACTCACGATGATCGCAACTGATGCCCGCCGACGGATGATGCTTTGGCAACGTGGGTGAGTGTTTGTGCCTCTGGGGATACCCACCTGGCGATGCCTGACTATGTCCCTTGCGCGCCTTGCGCCTCCAAATAAGGGTGTAAGCCGTCTGTCAGCTCTACTGGCTGTTGGGCTTGCACAGGCGCAGGCCTTCCTGTGCGGGATGAGACCTCGGGTTTATCTCCAGAGCTTTCTTCAGCCATTTGGTCCCGCTGTTGCAATCTCCCAGATATATGTACGAGAGGCCGAGCTCGTAGAAATATTCTTCGTTCGTAATCCCTAGGTCTATTGCTTTCTGAAACGCCTTGATGGCGCCTTCGTAATTCCTGCGGATGTAATACATTACCCCCATGTGCCCATAAGCCTGGGCGTAGTTCGGGTCCACTTTGATCGCTTTCTCCATTTCCACTGTGGCCCGTTCGGGATCCTTGGAGAGGAAGTAAGCCCATCCCAGGTAATCGTATCCCTGGGGGTTCTTGGGAGCTATGGATATCGCTTTTTGGTATTCCTTTATTGCTTTGTCGTATTGCCCCAGCGCCAGGTAATTGCGCCCAATGCTGATGTGGAGGAAGTCAAGGTTTGGCTGAAGCGCTACGGCTTTCTGGTAATAAGAAATCGCTTTCTCATATTTTCCCTGGCGTTCTAAGACGTATCCCATGTCGCGAACTACATCTACGTCTTGCGGGTCGAGCTTGATGGCTGTCTCGGCTTCTTCCAGAGCGCGCTGCCAGTTTCCCTGATCGGCGTATATCTCGGCGAGGTAAGCATGGGCAACTCCCAGGTTCGGGTTCATGTCCACTGCTTCCAGTGCCACCTCTGTCGCTTTGGAGTACTGGCCGTTCCAATCTAGAGCCATCGCCAAAACTGCTTTGTTGCGGGGGCTGTCTGGGCGAAGGTTTACTGCTTTCTGTGCCATTTCTACCGCTTCTTTGGTGTGGTTGCGGATTGCCAGGAGCTTGGCCAGCCGGACATAAGCCTCGTCGTTGTCAGGTTCCATCGCCACCACTTTCCGGAAAGCTGCAATGGCATCATCGAGATTCCCATCCTCGTAGTATGCTTCCGCTTCCACGAAGAAAGAGGATGCCGATTGAGTCGGTGTCGGCTTTGGCAGTTCCTGTGCCAGCGGATTATATTTTGACAGGACCGACGGATTTTCTTTCAAGAAAAGGTATGCGGCGACCCCGATCAGCGCCAGAAACACCAGTGTGCGCCATGGGGACTTGTGCCTTTTCGGTTTCCACGGCTCCAGATACATCTCGCTCGACCTCAAACGTCCACGAACGACAGGTCAAAAGTCTGCTCGAGGTGGTCTATTTCCTTATCATCATAGATCAAAGTGCCGCGCATGAAATATTTCTTGCCTTCCTTTGGGGGCGTGCGGAGGTGCATCGTCATGCTGAAGTTGTACTCACCAATCTCGACGATCAACGCGTCGGACGCCAGGCGGCCATCTGGCCCGAACACCTCCAGGTCGAGCACTGGCTTCACATCGGACGGCGTCAGCTCTATTCTAACCCAGAGCCGTCTCAAATCGGGGTAGGGATACACTTTTATGAAATGTATTCGCGGAAGATCCGGTTCACGGGACACCACGAATTTCAGCATCTCCTCCTGTTCCAGAGAGGGGGGAACCTGCGTCAGCATCGCCATTTACTCCTCCTTGGGCATATTGCACTTGCAATCATACCCGTTTTTCCACCCGCGGTCAAAGCCTGGAGTCGGGAGGCCGGTCGCTCGTGGGCAGCCATGGAGCCTCGAGCCCTTCTAGCACCGCTGCCAGCGCCACGCGATCGTCCCATGGATACTCGGTGGTGCCAAAGCACATGGATTGTTCATGCCCTTTGCCACAGACCATCACGAGGTCTCCGGGTCTGGCGATCTTGCACGCTTTCTCGATTGCCTTGCCGCGGTCGGGTACCAGAAAGCATTCTTCTTTCGTCTTTCCCGCTCCCACGCACCCTTGGGCTATTTCCTCCATGATCTTTTCGAGTGGCTCGCGGCGGGGGTCCTCAGCAGTGACAACCACCAGGTCGGCAAAACGTCCCGCGACCTCTCCCATCATCCGGCGTTTCTCCCTATCCCGCTCGCCAGCGCTACCGAAAACCACGATGATGCGTCCTTTTGTCATCGTCCGGGCAGCTTCCAGAGCACGTTTCAGCGCGTTGGGGGTATGGGCGAAATCCACCATAGCCGTAAATGGCTGCCCACGATCCACCGTCTCCATGCGACCGGGAACGCCTTTCATCGCCGCCACGCCATCTCGGATAGCCTGGGTATCCACGCCCATTCCCCACGCGACGGCCACAGCAGCCAGGATGTTGTACACGTTGAACTGCCCTATCAGGGGGCTTCGAATGGGAAGCTCCCCCTTGGGGATGCGGATGGACAGTTCCATCCCGTTTTGGTCCCACTTTACGGCTTTGGCAGTCACATCAGCGAGGTGTTCGAGCCCATATGTGACCACATGAGCCTCCGGCAAAGGGCGGAATAGATCGTAGGAACGGTCATCGCGGTTGAGCACCGCCAGCCCGCCGGTGCGAAGCATCAGGAAGAGCCTTCGCTTGGCAGCCACGTACCCGCTGTCCGTTCTGTGAAAATCCAGGTGTTCGTGGGTGACATTGGTCACTACAGCGGCGTCGAACACACACCCGTCCAGCCTGTGCTGTGCCAGCCCGTGCGACGTAACTTCCAGCACGACTGTCTCGACGCCATTTTCCACCATCTTCGCCAGAATGGCTTGCACTTCCAGTGCCGGAGGGGTAGTCGTGTGCAGGCCAGTTGGCATTTTCTCCGATCCCAGGACCGCCTCCACAGTGGAGATCAACCCGGTATGCCTTCCAGAAGCCTGTAGGATGGAGTGCAAGAGAGTCGCTGTGGTGGTCTTCC
>WFSD01000349.1 GCA_015486235.1 Anaerolineae bacterium | reverse complement strand
GTCGCACGAAATGGTCGGTTCTGAGCCGGGGAACGGCGGGCATACGGGGCAGGACGCTCATCGTCAACCTGCCGGGCAATCCAAAAGCCGTGCGAGAGGGGATGGAAGTGCTGGGTCCCCTGCTGCCGCCCACGGTTGCGCTGATCCGGGGGCTGCCCTTCCAGCCGGAACTGACGGCCGAGGAATGCTGCGAATGAGCCGAGGTGTGGTCGCCGGGGTAGAAACCGGCCGCGTAGCGCAGCAGGTCGCCGACTTTCATCCCCTCGTAGTAGAAAACCTCCGAGGGCAGGTAGCCAATGTGCTGGCGGATCTCCGGCCCGTCCCGGACGACGTCTTTGCCGAAGATGCTGGCGCTGCCGCTGGTGGGGAAAATCAGCCCCAGCAGAGTGCGGATGGTGGTGGTCTTCCCCGCACCGTTGGGGCCGATGAAGCCGAAAATCTCACCTTCTTCCACCTGGAAGGTGACGTCGATGATGCCGCGGGACTTTCCGTAGAACTTGGTCAGGTGGTCTACCTCGATGATGTCCATGCCGGCCCTCCTTGCCGGGAACCGGAGTGGAGCTGAGTGGCTTACGGCTGCCCGGACATAGTGTACACCAGGGGCGGGATGGAGTCAATACGGGGAAAGCGGGCCCTGGACGTACGTTTGGGGCGCTGCACGGTGAGCCTTTTTCAGCGCCGCGGACGATGATATAATGTGTTTCAAATGCATACGACCGGAGAACGGATGCCTGATATGACATACCTACCCATTGTCTCGAACGAGCAGGAGCCGAAACCATGCCTCCATTGCTTGACCCAATCCTCACACTGATCGCCGTTTTTGCGGCTTTTTTCTTCCTGGCCTGGCTGCTGGCCCGCGACAGCCTTTCCCGAACCGCTCGCTTCTGGGGCTGGATCAGCGTGGCGGTGACCCTGATTGCGGCGGGGTGGTCCCTATGGTTCGAGACTCTTGAACCATACCTGCACACGGGACGGGTTACATCGGCTTTCCTCGCCGTCCTTCAAGTGGTCGTAGCCGTGGCAGGCATGGTGCTTACCGTGGCGGGAGCGGTGCGCTTCCTGCGCTCCTGGGCGAGCATAGGTTGGTACGTTTCTTCGATGCGGCGTTTCCTCGAAAGTTCGCCGGAATTCGAACGTATCCGGTCTCAGCCCGACGCCCGCACCCGCTGGAAGATGGCGGGGGTGTTGACAGGTCGGGTGCTGCTCCTGCCGGGACTGGGCTGGGTCCCCTTGGGCATGGGCATCATTATCCTGGCGTTCCAGCTTCTGGAACCCGACCGCTTTCTCCACCCCAATCCCACGATCGTACATGTGGGATTGGGCTCCGTGGCCGTGGGGCTGGCGCAGATAATCGCCAACGCGCTTCTGGTGAAGAAGGAGACGAAAGATGGCGAAAGAGCGAAAGATGCGAGGGAATACTGAAACCCGCTGCGGTACGCTGCCCAAAGCGGGCATTGGACGCTCGAGGAGAAGCCACACCCTGGTGTGCTACCCTAAGGACTACATTGGCAACTCGCACGCTGCGAGGTGCTACATCAGTTGCTTTTTGGGAGAGCAGACCTCTTTCAATCTACAGTTCTGGGTACCCCAGCCCGCATGAGGCCAACATAACGATGGGAAACATCCCGTTCAAAGTTCTGGCAGCCAGATGGTAAACGTTGACCCCCCTCCCGGCGTGCTCGTGGCGCTGACTTTGCCGCCGTGGGCTTCCACCACTGCTTTCACCAGCGCCAGCCCCAGCCCCGTGCCGCCTTTGCGCCGTGAACGAGAACGGTCGCCGCGGTAAAACGGCTCGAAGATGTGAGGCAGGTCTTCAGGCTGGATGCCTTCGCCATCGTCCGCCACGAAGATCTCCACGCCACCGGGGGCTTCACGCCAACCGACGGTGATTTCGCTCCCCTCAACGGTGTGCTGCACTGCGTTGTCTACCAGGTTGAAGAGGATGCGCTTGAGCGCGTCGGGGTCGGCGGGGATGGTGAGCGACGACCCTTTCTGCAGAGCAAGGTGCCTCTCCTGGGCCAGAAAGCCTGCTTGCGTCATGAATTCCTGAAAGAACGGTGCAAGGGCAAGGGAACGCTTGTGGATAGCCTCGGCGGTGTGCGCTCGCGAGAGGCCGAGGAGCTGGTCGCACAGGCGGAACAGGCGGGTAACTTCGCGGTACATGCTCTGGGTGAGGCGGTGGGCGGTGGGTGGATCGTCCAGCGCATCCCGCAGCAGAACATCCATGGAACCTTGCAGCGCTGCGAGAGGGGTGCGCAGTTCGTGGGCGGCGCTGGCGATGAACCGTTGTTGGGCTTCCATGGTGGCTTCCACCCAGTCGGCCATGTGGTCGAAAGCAGCGGCAAGCCGACCGATTTCGTCGTTCCGCTGGGGGAGGTTGACGCGCTGACTCAGGTCCCCTGAGGCGATGCGATTGCAGGTTTCCACCATGTCGTCCAGTGGCTTGAGCGCCGAGCTGGTCAGCCACAGGCCTAACAGAGTGCCGAGCACGAGAAGCACGGCCAGCCCCACGCTCAGAGCGATTTGCTGGCGCAGGAGCACCCGCTCCACCGGGCGGAGCGGCTGAGCAGCCAGCACGAACTTCCCGCCTGCCCCCAGCGGAAGGGCAATCACGAGATAGACATCGCCGGAGAGTCGCAGGGTACAGGCGGCGCTCCCCGCGGCGGCTTTGGACGTGCAGGCAGGTGCTGCTTGCACGAGACCTATGTTCTTCCCTGCCGAAGCCAGCAAGTTTCCCGAAGCGTCCACCACCGCAGCGGACGCCCCGCGCCCGGCAATCGTCTGGACCAGCGTACTCACATCCCCGGATGCGAAAGGGGAATGCTGCGCCGGAGCACCGGGCGGGACCGGAGGAGCCGGTGGCTGCAGCGGAGAAGCGCTGCTTTGCCACTGCCGGATGGATGCCTCAACCTGCGCCTGAAAGCTGGCTGTGGTTTCGGCAATCAGGTAGTGCCGAGTGTCCAGGTAGAAGCCTGTTGCCAGCACGGCAAGCAAAGCGGAGAAAAGCCCCACGTACAATAGGGTCAGCCGAACTTTGAGCGGCAGGTCACCCAGACGGCGCATCGTCGGCTCCCTCGGGGTGAAAAGCGTAGCCAACGCCGTACACCGTGCGGATGAGGCGGGGCGGCCTATCGCCGATTTTATCCCGCAGGTGGCTGATGTGCACTTCCACGATGTTGGTGTCGCCGGCGTAGTCGTAGCCCCAGACGCGGTTCAGCAGGGTCTCTTTGGAGAAAACCCGCCGCGGGTGGCTCATCAGCAGTTGGAGCATCTTGAATTCGGTGGGGGTAAGGTGAAGCGGCTTCCCGCCCTTGGTGACCTCGTGGGTTTCGGTGTCGAGCAGCAGGTCGCCAGAGCGCAGTTCGATTTGGGCAGGCAATTTTCCCCGGTGCCGCAGTTGCACCCGTACCCGCGCCAGCAGCTCTTCGAACATGAACGGCTTGGTCACGTAGTCGTCCGCTCCTGAGTCCAGCCCGGTGACGCGGTCGGAAAGTTCGGTGAGCGCAGTGAGCATGATGATGGGGGTATCGTCGCCGCGCACCCGCAGTTTGCGGCAGACCCCGAAGCCAGTCATATCGGGGAGCATGATGTCCAGGATGATGACATCGTAACCGCCCTGCTCTGCCATCCGCAGGCCTGTGCGCCCGTCCTCGGCGATGTCCACCTGATAGCCTTCGTAGCCGAAGCCCACCCGCAGGAATTCGGTGATCGTGGGTTCGTCTTCGATGACCAGAATGCGAATTTTCCCCTCGCCCATACGATGCCCCTTGACATTGCTCATGCTATTCTCTCACAACAACAGTAAATACACCAGCGCGGCGGTCACGGCGAGGTAGGGCAGGGAGTAGATGTGAAATTCGCTCCACACCCGTCGGTCGTTCACCATCTTCAGGGCGATCAGGTTGGCGAGCGATCCGATGAACAGGCCGTTCCCGCCGAGGTTGACGCCGTAGGCGATGGCCCGCCAGGAATGCGAGAACTGGGATACCAGGATCGCGGCAGGAACATTGCTGATGACCTGCGAGGTCAGGATGGAGCCAAGGAACACCCTTCCGGGGCCATCGCCTTTCAGCGTGCTCAGCATCCGGCCCACCGGTGGTACCGCAGCCAGCGTGTGGAAGTCCACGAACATCAGCACGAACAGCGCTACCAACGCCCAGTCTGCCTGGCGGACGGCATCGCGGTCGGCGATGAAGAAGAGCGCCAGCAGTGGCAGGAACGCGTACAGGCTGAGTCGGAACTCTGAGAGGGCGACGTATGCCACGAGAGCAGCAAGCGAGAATGCGGCCACGCGTGGCCGGAACCGGCAGGTTTCCCGCACTTTGAGCGAGAGGGAACGGCGGCGGAAGGCGAACCACATCAGTACGAACAACAGAACCAGCATCAGCCCCACCGGTGCAGCCATCGCTTCCACGAATCGGACGAACGGCAGGCCCCAGCGATGCCAGAGGAACAGGTTCTGCGGGTTGCCGATGGGGGTGAGCGCAGAGCCCACGTTGGCGGCCAGCGCTTCGAAAACCACGATCTTCGTGATGTCGTTGTCCAGATGGTCTTGCAGGCTCAGGGTGAGGGGGACGATGATGAGCAGGGAGATGTCGTTGGTCAGGAAGGTTGCCATGCCGGCCGTGAGGGCAGTCAGGGTAATGGCGAGGGTCCGTTCGGATCCGATGTGGGTGAGGACGCCCGCGGCGACCTTGCCGAAGAGGTGGCTGCTGCGGATGGCCGTGGTGATCAGGATGATCCCCGCCAGGGTGGCGATGGTTTCCCAGTCCACCATGGCGAGCAGGGTGGCGGGATGGTCGAGGTATGAGCGTTGACCTGCCAGCAGGAACGCCAGCAGCGCTGCCAGCACGCCGACTTCCACGTGCCGCTTGATCATCCTGCCCGTCCGACAGCGGAAGGTATGGATTGAACTGCTCCTGTTTACGACTGCCATGGTAACACTTCCCAACATTGTTTTGTCTCCCTCACCGATTGGGCGGCCCGGCCGGGCCGCCCATGTCGTTTACCACGATGCGAACAGTACGTTGTAGAACTTGTCGACTGCTCTCATCAAGTCTTTCACACCCACCGAGTACTCGGCGGCTTTCAGATTCTGCCCCGCTTGGCGTGCCTGGAACGCCACCTGGTAGAGCCTTGAGGCGACCTCGAAAACCTGGCGGGCGTCGGCGACCTCAGGAGCGTTAGGGTTCTGAATCTCCATTTGCTGTACCATCAACGCACCCCTGCGCAGATCGCGATAGGCGCTGTCCAGCTCGAAGCCTGCCCGAAAAGCCTCTGCGTGAG
>WFSD01000348.1 GCA_015486235.1 Anaerolineae bacterium | reverse complement strand
GCGACGGTCTCCTCGTAAAGCTGGTATTCCGGTTCGTTCTCGTTTCCTTCTTTCTCGGAGAGGATGACCGTCCGTTCCAGCTCTGTCTCCTGAGGATCGAAAAGGGTATTGGTCATCCTGTCCGATTCGATCTCCAGCGCCAGGTGTAGGTGCTCCGACGGCAGTGTTTCGTAGTAAGCTGTCCAGTCTATCCAGGTCATGCCGTTGAAGACGCCGCCGTTGCGGGAGACTGCTTTGTCCATCTCGCCGCGGGGGAATTTTTTCGATCCCTTGAAGAGCATGTGCTCTACCCAGTGGGAAACGCCGGTGTTTCCCGGCACCTCATTTCGGCTCCCCACCCGGTACCATATCCAGAAACTTGCTACGGGGGCCGTGTGCTGCTCTTTCAGGAGCACCGTCAGCCCGTTGTCCAGGATTTCCTTCCTGGGTTTTACGCTGTCCATTGCACCTCTTTTCGATTTCGAATACGTTTTGTTCGCGATAGATCCACACGGATGGCTTCGCCGAGAGAAAGCCGACAGCAGTCAGTGTCTACCAAGCCACGTGAAGCAGGGAAGCGGGCAGCTACCACCTGACGGCATCTGTATCTCTGCGGTGAGTTTTTGAGTCCGCCGGAACTGCCTCACTACACCGCTATTATAGAGAACAAGTTGCTGTAAAGTCAACAAACCGGCTCCCTCAACTCGCCACATAGTCCCCCTATGTGATAAAATGCGCCCTGCAAGCAATGTCACACGGAGGGTGGCGTAATGTCAGAGAGATACATCGTTTTCACAGCATGGCCTTACTGCAACGGCGACCTGCACCTGGGGCACATCGCAGGCGCGTACCTGCCCGCGGATGTTTTCACCCGCTACCAGCGGCTACGGGGCAGAGATGTGTTGATGATGTCCGGTTCCGATACACACGGTACACCTATCACGGTACGCGCAGAAGAAGAAAGATTGACGCCCAGGGAGGTGGTTGACAGATACCATCCTCGCTTCCTGGAAACATTCCAGAAGCTCGGCATTTCCTATGATCTCTTCACCGAGACCGATACGGAGAACCATTGGAACGTAACGCAGGAGGTGTTCCTGCGCCATTTGGAGCGAGGCTATCTCTACAAGGACACGATGGAAGCATTCTACTGCCCCCACTGCAAGCGGTGGTTGCCGGACCGCTACGTGGAAGGGACCTGTCCTTATTGCGGCTACGAAAACGCCCGCGGCGACCAATGCGACAACTGCGGCCGCCTCCTGAACGCCACAGAACTCATCAACCCAAGGTGTCGTTTCTGTGGTGGCACGCCGGAACTGCGGGAAACGGAGCATTTCTTCCTGGACCTGGGCAAGCTGAACAAACCGCTGTTGGACTGGATCATGGAGGACAAAGAGCACTGGCGTGCATCGGTGCTGAACTTCACCAGGGCACAGGTCCAGAGCGGCGAACTGCGCGGCAGGCCTATTACCAGGGACATCGAGTGGGGGATCCCGGTGCCGGTAGAAGGCTTTGAGCACAAGCGGATTTACGTCTGGTACGACGCGGTTATCGGCTACTTCTCAGCGCCACGAGAGTGGGCAAACATCATTGGTGATCCAGAAGCATGGCGCCCCTGGTGGCAGGACCCTGCCACCAAGAGCTTCTATTTCATCGGCAAGGACAATATCCCGTTCCACACTATCATCTGGCCTGGGATGCTCGTCGCCTACGGAGAGAACCTGAATCTTCCGTACGACGTTCCCTCCAACGAGTACCTGAACGTGGAGGGAAAGCAGCTTTCCAAGAGCCGGCACTGGGTCATCGAGGCATTGGATGTGCTCCAACGATACGATCCCGACCCGCTGCGGTACATGCTTACGGTAAATGCCCCGGAGACCAAAGACGTGAATTTCACCTGGGATGAGTTTCTGCGGCGTAACAACGAAGAGCTTGTAGCGACCTGGGGCAATCTGGCGAACCGGCTGCTGAGTTTCGCTTACAAGCGGTTCAATGGGCAGGTTCCCGAGCCGGGCACTCTGGACAAGCTCGATCGGGAACTACTGGCGAAAGCGGGCCAGGCGTTCACTACCGTCGGCGACCTGCTGGAGGCGGTCAAGCTGAAGAACGCGCTGATGGAAGCGATGGCGCTGGCGCACGAGGCAAACAAGTACCTCAATGCCAAAGAGCCGTGGAAGCAGATCAAGGCCGATCCTCAGGCAGCCGGTACCACAGTTTACGTTGGGCTGAAGGTAATGGATTCGCTGAAGACGCTCATGGCGCCATTTCTGCCATTCTCGTCCCAGCGCCTGCACGAATACCTGGGCTACGATGGGACGCTGCTGGGGCGGCAGTACGTGGAGGAGGTGGCAGAAGCAAGGAAAAAACACTTGGTGCTGAGGTATGACGATACCGACCTGGTGCGCGGCTGGGAGCCCAGCGAGCTAAAGCCCGGGCAGAAACTCCGCAAGCCTGCCTCGCTTTTCAAGAAGTTGGGGCCGGAAATCGTGGAGGAGGAAATTGCCAGGTTGTTGGGAAAGTAGGTTCTATGCAGCGGGACCGTTGATTCGATGCGGGGCTACAGGCCCGCGGGGGCTCGGATTTTTCTCCGCGGCGTCCAGGCCATAGAAGCGAGGAAGCGTATGCCGAAAGCTTTCAAAGCGGTTTCCTTCGACATGGGTTACACGCTGGTACATTCGGTCAAGTCGGCATTGGACATTTACGCGGAAGGCTTCAAGGCGCTTGGGCTGGATGTTCCGGAGGATCGGATCCGTGAAGCTGCGTGGCGCGTTTGGACGAAGCGCTCCGAGGCATGGGCGCGGGAAATCTGGGAGGCCAGCCAGGAAGCGGACAGACAGCGGAACGCCGAAAATCGAAGGTTGATGGTGCAGGAAATGGGTCTGCCGGAGGATATCCTCCCGGAGCTGAACGAGTACATCGACAAAGAGTTCAGTGATCCGAGCATCTATGCTCTCTTTCCCGATTCGCTGGAGAGCGTCCGGCGGCTGAAGGAATCCGGCTTCGTGGTCGGGATTACGTCCAACTGGTCGTGGAACTTGCCGGAGGTGTGTGACTATCTTGGGCTTGCGCCATATCTCGATTTCGTAGTGGCTTCGGCACGCGTAGGTGCCGTGAAACCACATCCATACATTTTCCAGCAAACAGTGGAACGGGCTGGTGTACCTGCGCCGGCTATCGTTCACATCGGCGATGACGTACAGGCGGATGTGATCGGTGCCCTGAAGGCCGGCCTGAACGCTGCTTTGATTGATCGCATTGGGGATATTCCAAAGGATGGGCTTCCTGACGGAGTGCCAGTTTTCCGCGGCCTGCTGGATTTTGCGGCGTGGATATCGGGCAGCACTGACCACGCGTCTCCTCATACAGAAGCCGACCAGGGTCGCTTTGGAGGGAGCTAGAATGGACACTCTGTTGATACGGCACGCTGATTTACTGGTTACGATGGATGATGACGGGCTACGGATACCGGACGGCGGCGTGTATGTGGCGGACAATGCCATCGAGCAGGTAGGGCCAACGCGGGATCTGCCCACCGAGGCGGACAAAATCATCGACGCTCGTGGCAAAATTGTGCTGCCTGGGCTGATAAACACGCACCATCATCTTTACCAGACTCTGACTCGCGCCATTCCCGCAGCGCAGAATGCCGACTTGTTCCATTGGCTCAAGACACTTTATACTATTTGGGCTGGGATGGACAGCAAGGCGGTGTATGTCAGCGCACTTGTGGGATTGTCCGAGATGATGCTCTCTGGAGCGACTACGGTAGCCGATCACCTCTACATCTTTCCAAACGGCGTCAAGCTGGAGGACGAGATCTGGGCGGCGAGAGAGTTGGGGGTCCGTTTCCACCCTGCCCGCGGCAGTATGTCCCTGGGCGAGAGCAAAGGCGGTCTCCCGCCCGATTCTGTAGTGGAAGACGAGGATGACATACTGAAGGACACACAGCGGGTGATCGAGGAACACCATGAGGCGGAGCGGTACGGTATGGTGCAAATCGCCGTAGCACCGTGTTCTCCTTTCTCCGTCACGCCGGATCTGATGCGGGAGTCGGCAGCGCTGGCCCGTAGTTACGGTGTTCGCCTTCACACGCATCTGGCGGAGACCAGGGAAGAGGAGGAGTTCTGCCTGGAGAAATTCGGCAAACGTCCTGTGGCCTATGTGGAAAGCCTGGGGTGGCTTGGCCCAGACGTATGGTTTGCCCACGGTGTCCACGTCAATGACGAGGAGATCAAGCTGTTGGCAGAGACCAGAACTGGCATTGCCCATTGCCCCGGTTCCAACATGCGGCTGGCTTCGGGGATAGCGCCGGTGCGGAAATACCTGGACGCGGGCGTCCCTGTTGGGCTGGCGGTGGACGGCAGCGCCAGCAACGACAGTGGGCATCTGCTGGCGGAAGCGCGGCTAGCGATGCTTCTGCAGCGCGTGTCTGGAAACCCCGCCGGCCTGACGGCAGAGGAGGCAATCTATCTGGCTACCCGTGGCAGCGCTCGGGTTTTGGGCCGGGATGATATTGGCTATCTGGCTCCCGGGATGGCGGCCGATATCATTGCCTACGATCTGGATCGGCTGGAGTATGCTGGGTGTCTGCACGATCCGCTGGCAGCGCTGACTTTCTGCACGCCGCAGAATGTCAGTTTCTCTGTCATCAACGGCCGCGTGGTTATCGAAGATGAGGAGTTCGTGGGTTTCGATCCTGCGCCGGTGATACGGCAGCACAACGAGATTGCCAGGAAGCTGGTGGGGGGATAGACAGGGGATAAGGGAAGGTGTTGCTTCTGCTTGTGCGAGGGTTCCTGGATGCTACCGCTGGGGGTGGACCATGCTGATCTGCCAATCCGTGCGGGATTTCGAAGCAAATCAAGGCCCGGAAACGTCTCTGGGAGCCCTCACACTCGATGCAGGGCTTGTGCTGTGGCTTGCCAGAGGTTGACGAGAGCCTCCCGAAAGGCAGGTTGATTCCAGGGGGCCCGTAGGGCCCCCTGGAATTACTTCGTTTTCTCGTGCCTCGAGAGTTTGCCTTTCGATGCCAAGATGTGTAAAATTTGTTGTGTGTGCCCCTGTAGCTCAGAGGACAGAGCAGCGGTTTCCTAAACCGCGTGCCGCAGGTTCGAGTCCTGCCAGGGGCGCCTCGTTGGAT
>WFSD01000347.1 GCA_015486235.1 Anaerolineae bacterium | reverse complement strand
ATCAGGGACAATACGGACAGGCATACTATCAGTTTCATGCTTTTTCTCCTTGAAAAGAGTTTTCTGATAGTATGCCACAGACTTATCCAAATTGTTAAGGGACACTACCCGCGATAGGGCCCCCAGGAATTACTTCGCACTCCTTTTGGATCAATGCCTTGCTAGCGCTACCTGTTTGAGGTAAGATATGGAGCGGACGCCGGAGGAATCTGACTTTTCCGTCCGTTTTGATGTATTGGTCTGAGTTTGGCGGCACAAGACTTCTGAACGCGTGGAGGGAATTGCTGGGTGGGTGACACGACATTGAGAGTTTCCTGGAACCGAACGACCGGTTCGATGGTCGGCCTGGCGCTGGACGACGGCAAGAGCTGGGTCTTGCGCCCAGTGGCATACCCTCTCGAAGTTCACTTGAAGGGGCAGAGTGCCATACACTCCTTCGAGCTTGTCGGAATAGACGAGGAAGCCAGAGGCAGCACCATTCGGAAGCTTCTGACGCGGGAAGCCGGGCCTCTGCGGATGCAGGAGGAGGTGCTCATCGTCGGCGGCGTGATGAGCCGGAGGGTGAAAATCGAGAACCGGGGTGAGGAGACATTCCAGCTCGTCGGGGTCAGGCTGGCAGTGCCCGGCCTGGCACACGGCGACCCTAACATCACATTTCTCTCCGCGCCTGGCAACAACGTCCGCCCCCGGCTATCTCTGGCGCGTGCGGCGCGGGAAAGAGCGGGACAGTACAGCCAGGAGTTCGCACCGACCGCCAGGTTCCGTTTCGGGCTGGCCATGGAGGACGCGCCAGATTCGTCGTCCGGCCTGCTGGCGCTCCACGATCCAGGCGCCCGAGAGACCCTGCTGACGTGGTATTGGAGCGAGACGGAGGCGGCTACCCCGGGCGTGGAAGGGCACGGCGATGCCATCACTCTTTTCCACGACGTGCACCTGGCGGCGTGGCTCTCTCCCGGCTCGTCCGTCGAGGGGGGAACTCAGTACGTGATGCTCCACCGAGGCAACTGGAATGAGGCACTGCAGGCGTACAGGGACCACCTGCCGGCGCAGGGGCTCATCCCAATCTACGGCCCCGAACCGCCGGAGTGGGTTCGTGGGGCGGCGGTGTACGAGACCCACCCTGGTCTCTTCGGAGGATTCCGCGGCCTCACGGCGGAAATACCCCGGATCGCTGCCATGGGGTTCAACGTCCTTTACCTGATGCCTATCTGGGAGTACGACAATCGGAGTGGGCGGCCCTGGGATGGGAACTGGACCGGTTCCGGCAGCCCATACGCCATCCGGGATTACGAGAGATTCGATCCGACTTTGGGGGACGAGGATGACTTTCACCAGATGGTGGAGGAGGCTCACGCACATGGCGTGAAAGTGCTCCTCGATTTCGTCGCCCAGGGGTGCGCCAGAGATTCCCGCTATGTGAAAGAGCACCCGGAATGGCTGGAGCGGGATGAGAACGGCGAGTTTTTCTCCAGCCACGGCTGGAACGACACTTTTTCCTTTGACTGGGCCAACCCAATTTTCCAGGAGTACATGCTGGATTGGGCATTGAGGCTGGCAGCAAAGCATGGTGTGGACGGCTATCGCGTGGATGCTCCCCACGGCAAGGAGCCAAACTGGGATAGGAATCTCTTCCGCCGGCACGCCAGCGCCACCAACCTGGGGGTTCTCCGGCTGCTGGAATGGCTTCAGATTGAGCTGAAGCGACTGGGGCGGGACAAGGCGATGCTCTGCGAGGTGGCAGGGCCAGTGTTCGTGAAGAGCCACGATTTCTCCTACGATTATCCTGCTTGTGCCCAGTTCTTCACTTTCCTCGCAGGCCTCCTTTCCGCCCAGGAACTCTGCACATGGCTCCGGGAACACGCGGCCACGCTCCCCGCCGGAGCAGTACGTCTCTGTTTCACCGAGACCCACGACACCCGTAGCATGACGCCTCCTTCCTACGCTTTGCGTGGCTCCGACGCCGAGAAGGCTCTACTGGCGGCAATGACGATGGCGGGGTTCGTGCCGATGGTCTGGAGCGGTCAGGAGCGAGGCGAGGAAGGGTTCTACCGGGACCTGTTGCGGGTGTGGCAGGAGGAGCCGTCGCTCCGGAGCGGTCTGGCGGCATGCGGGAGCGTGATGGTAGCCGATGCCTCCAACCGCCCGGTGGACGAGCCACCAGTGCTCACTTTCGTCCGCGGTGGTGGGAGGGATGCCCTGATGGGCGTGATCAGTTTCTTCCCGGAGAAGCGGACTTTCGAGTTCCGTTTCCCTGCAGAGAGGCTGGGCCTGGAGCCGGGCCGCACCTACCGGGTCGAGGACGTGATGCAGCGGGTCTTCTGGGACGAGTACGGCCGGGATTCGTGGAGCGGCAGTGAACTGTCCGACGGCGTGGCACTGACGCTGGAGCCTTTCCGGCCCTATTTCCTGCGATTCGAGGCCGTCGGATGAGGGTGGCGCTGGTTCACGACTGGCTGAACCAGATGGGCGGTGCTGAAAACGTCCTGGAGACTCTGGTGGAGATGTTCCCCGGCGCGCCCATCTACACGAGCATTTACGCGCCGGATCTGATGCCGCCGGAGTACCGGCAGTGGGACATCCGCACGTCCTTCATGCAGCGTCTTCCGGGGGTAGCACGCCACCATCAGCCGTACCTGCCGTTCTACCCGCTGGCGTTCGAGCGCTTCCGGCTCCGGGATTACGACCTGGTGCTAAGCAACAAGAGCGCTTTCTGTCACGGCATCAGGAAGCCGGAGGGGGCAGTGCACGTCTCCTACTGCCTGACCCCGACCCGGTTTCTGTGGCTGTACGAGAGCTACCGGGAGCGGGAGGCCATCGGCAGGGTGGCGGACATGGCCCTGAGGCCGCTGCTGGCGCTCCTGCGCCGGTGGGATTTGATGGCGGCGCGGAAGCGCGTGGACTATTTCATCGCCATCTCGGAGGAGGTTCGGCAGCGGATAAAGCGCATCTACGGCCGGGAGAGCGTGGTGATCCACCCGCCGGTGGACACGGGGAAGTTCACGCCTTCGGGGGAGCCGCCGGAGCCGTATTTTCTCGTGGCTTCCAGGCTCATCCCGTACAAACGAATAGACCTGGCGGTGGAGGCGGCCAACCGCTTGAAGCTCCGGCTGCTGGTCGTGGGAGATGGGCGTGACAGGCCGAAGCTGGAGGCGATGGCAGGCCCCACGGTGGAGTTTCTCGGTCGGGTGAGCCTGGAGCGGCTCCGGCGGCTGATGCAGCGGTGCAGTGCGTTCCTCTTCCCTGGTCTGGAGGATTTTGGCATCGCGCCGGTGGAGGCGATGGCTGCAGGGCGGCCGGTCGTCGCCTACCGCGGAGGCGGTGCGCTGGACACGGTGGTTCCGGGCGTCACGGGTGAGTTCTTCCACCCTCAAACGGTGGACGCTTTGGTCCAGGTTCTGGAGCGCTTTGATCCGCTGGCCTACGATCCGGCGGCGTGCCGTCGCCAGGCGGAGCGGTTCGACACGGGCGTCTTCAAGGAAAAGCTGACGGCGTTCATAGACGCCCGCATCCGGTAGGATGTACTGTTCGAGCATGGCCGGGGGAAACGCAAAGGAGAGCCGATAGCCGTTAGCTTTTCCGAAAGGCCTTGTTGGTGGGGCAAGAGCTGCTACCGGCTCATGGCTAACGGCTTTTCAGCAGGCTCTGTGGTGAGAAGGCTTTGAAAAAGCCACCATCGCCTGAACACACAGATTTCGCTGATTTTTCGAAATAGTTCAGAAGAATGCGAGTAACTCCACAACGCATAGCATTGCTCGAACGGGAAGGAACACTTGCTCGTAGGTAGGGGCGCAGCGTGCTGCGCTCATCGTTGGGCCCGAAAAAGGAGTTGTGTTGCAAGCACCGAATGAATTGGTGGCGCTCAAAAGCAGTGGGATGAACTTTGGAGGGAATTGTAGGGCGAGCCGTCTGGCTCGCCTGGTCGAGCTAGACAGCTCGAGCTACATTCCCGCGGCACATTTGTAGAGCGGGCTGTTAGCCCGCTCCAGCGCGGAGATCGTATGAGCGGACTGACAGTCCGCTCTACAGGCCGATATGGCCCCTTTTCGCTCGGAAAGAGTGAACGCTCACAAGCGGGAGCGTAGGAGCGAGGCTTGTCCTCGCCCAAACAGCGCTATCCCACCAGT
>WFSD01000346.1 GCA_015486235.1 Anaerolineae bacterium | reverse complement strand
GCAAATCGGCAGAATGGTTGGGCCGCCGAATCCGCCGATTCGTCGTTCAGCGCCAAGGGCTTGCGTAAAACGCGGGCTGTCTTGGGAGGGCAAGATGGAAAGGAAATCGATACGAAAGATTACGCCATACTTGTACGAGATACCAAAGGACTACCGGAGAGATATGCGTGTTCCTGCCCGGTTCTATGCCGACGCGGACATCCTGGACCACGCCCTGCAGGATCGATCCCTGGATCAACTTGTGAACACCGCCACGCTGCCGGGGATCGTCGGTTACGCCCTCGCCATGCCGGACATACATCAGGGTTACGGATTCCCCATTGGCGGCGTGGTGGCGACCAGGTACCCGGACGGCGTCATCTCCCCCGGGGGCGTTGGGTTCGACATCAATTGCGGCGTCCGCTTGCTGGCCTCGGATCTGCGCAAAGGGGAAGTGATGCCGTACATCTCCGACCTGGCGACGGCCCTCTACCACTACGTGCCCAGCGGCGTCGGCGTGAAAGGCTTCCTGCGCCTTTCCGAGAAAGAACTGAACAAAGTGTTGAACGAGGGTTCCTGCTGGGCGAAAAAACAAGGATATGCCCGGGAGGAAGACCTGGATCACACCGAGGAGCGTGGCTGTATGGCCCAGGCCGACGCTGGCAAGGTGAGCAAGCGGGCAAAAGAGAGGGGCAGGCCGCAGGTCGGCACCCTCGGGGCAGGCAACCATTTCGCTGAGATACAGGAGGTCGAGGAGGTATACGACGAAGAAGCGGCGAACGCGCTTGGCATCTTCCAGGGGCAGGTTACGGTGATGATCCACTGCGGCTCCCGCGGCCTGGGGCACCAGGTATGCAGCGACTACGTGGATATTTTCCAGGGGGCGGTGCGGAGGTATGGCTTCGAGCTGCCGGATCGCCAGCTGGTGTGCGCGCCCCTGGACTCGCCGGAGGGGCGGGACTACTTGAAAGCGATGGCTGCCGCGGCCAACTACGCCTGGGCCAACCGCCAACTTCTCACCCACCAGGCCCGCGAGGCTTTCGCCGAAGTGCTGGCGGGTAAGACCAGGAGCTATGATCTCCGGCTGGTGTACGACGTCGCTCACAACATGGCGAAAATCGAGGAACACGTGGTGGACGGCAAGAAGATGAAACTATGCGTCCACCGGAAAGGCGCCACAAGAGCTTTCGGCCCGCACCACCCCGACGTGCCGGAGGACTATCGTGAAGTGGGCCAGCCGGTACTGGTGCCTGGTTCCATGGGCACCGCTTCCTACGTCCTGGTTGGAGCTGCCGGAGCGATGGAAAAGACTTTCGGGTCCACCTGCCATGGAGCCGGGCGCATGATGAGCCGCCACGCGGCCAAGAAAAAAGTCCGGGGCCAGGAGCTCCGGGCCAGGCTGGAATCCCAGGGGATCGAGGTCAGGGCCGGCTCCATGCGCGGCCTGGCCGAGGAAGCCCCTATCGCCTACAAAGACGTGGACAGGGTCGTGCAGGTGGTAGAACAAGCAGGCATAGCCAGAAAGGTCGCCCGCCTCAGGCCGATAGCCGTGGTCAAAGGATAGCACAAGGCATCGACCCCAGAATTTTTATCATAATGATTGTAGAAACTTTGACATTGAGGAGGCTTCTGGCTTATAATCGCTCTAGCTGGTTGCTGTGGGACGGTTGCCGCGATCGGTTGCTCACCGTATATCAACGGAAACAGGCGACGCGGCAGGTATCGGGTCGTTGTGTCTCAACTCCCGGAATACAGGCGCAACCTGCAAATCCGGTGATTCTTCGACCAATCTGTGGTTCATTTTCGAAGCAGGACTGTCATTCAGTTCCAGGCGTCCAACGAAAAGAAATTTGCCGGTGTCCTTGGGCGACGCATGCGTCGCCTTTACTGTATTCGAGCTATGCTTGCCCTTTGCTGAAGCCGAGCGGCATCCCGGCCTGAGCAATGGTGTCGAATATATATTACTCTGCGGAGGATTGTCGGAATGAGAATAGCGCTCGTCGGGCCCAAATGGAACGCTTTGGTGAATAGCTACCCGTCCCTGGGCCTGGGCTACATAGCTGCCGTGGCGGAGCAGGAAGGGCATGAAGTCGCCATTTTCGATTTCGGCCTGCGCCCCGACCGCCCGCTTGAGGAGGAGGTGAAGGATGTCTGCGCTTTCAAGCCGGACCTGGTCTCCTTCACGTCCATGACCACGTCTCACCACAGCGTTGAGATATCGGCAGCGATGCTGAAAGAGTGCCTGGGAGTGCCCATCATCATCGGCGGGCCCCACGCCACCACTTTACCGGAGCAGACTCTGGAAAATCCGAACGTCGACTACCTTATTTATGGTGAAGGAGAGGAAACATGGCGCGAGCTGCTCCAGGCTCTGTCCGCGGGTGACGACCGCCTTGAGCGGATGCAAGGGCTGTGGTTCAAGCGAGACGGCAAGATCGTGGCAAACCCCGGGCGGAAGCCGATTAAGAACCTGGACGCGCTGCCGTTCCCGTCCAGGCACCTTTTCGAGATAGAAAAATACCCCCTCTACGCTCCGACGGGGGAGAGAATGATCACCATACTCTCCAGCCGCGGGTGCCCGTACAATTGCAGTTTCTGCTTCAAAGGGATATTCGGCAGGACGTATCGCCAGCGAAGCCCCGAGAACATCATCGCCGAGATACGGAAAGTGATGGACGACTACCACGTCCGCCATTTCTACTTCATAGACGATCTTTTCACTATCAACGTGAAGCGACTCGGCGCGATAATGGACCGCTTCATCGAGTCCAACCTGGGCATCCGATTCCGTTGTCTGGCACGTGTGGACAGGGTGACGCCGGAGATCCTGGAGAAAATGCGGCAAGCCGGGTGCCGCCAGATCCACTACGGCATCGAATCCGGCAACCCAGAGGTGCTGAAGCGCACCGCCAAGCACATCACCCTGGAGCAAGTGCGGCAGGCGGTTCAGTGGACTGCAGATGCAGGCATTGCCACTAAGGGATATTTCATCCTGGGACTCCCTGGAGACACGGAGGAAACGGTGCAGGAGACCATCGAGTTCGCCGCCAGCCTTCCTCTGGACGAGGCGATGTTCAGCATAGCCACGCCATTCCCTGGCACACGCCTCTGGGACGAACTGGTGCAGAAACGTCCCGATACCGTGTACAATGCCGATTTCACGAAGGCATACTACTACAACAGCTACACCGCGGAGATCGCTCCTTTCATGAACGTTTCCGAGGTGGACGACAGAGAGCTCAGCGCGTTGGCCATCGAGGCGCGCAGGTGTTTCCTTGAGAGCAAAACCCACCGTCTCTACCGCCAGTCTTTCGGCGAGACATGGGGAGACATCCTGTGGAAGATATCGAGAAACGATTCAATTCGCAAGCTTGGGCGGGCGCTGGAGCGCATGGGCCTGTTTGGGCACTTCCACGAACTCAAACAATCTGGAGAGGCAAAGCAATGGGCGTAACGAGAGACGTGAAGAATCCGTACAAACGCACGATCCCGCAGAAAATCAGCTTCAGGCTACGCTATTACCGGCAGAAAGCAATGGAACCGATCAAATGGCTGGCTTACACCACCCATCAGACCAGACTGGTGCCGCCGCCGGATCACATGTACATCGAATCCACCAACCTGTGCAACCTCTCGTGCATCATGTGCCCCACCGGGCAGAAGCTGATAACCCGCCCGAAGGGGTTCATGGATTTCGATTTGTTCAAGAGGATCGTGGACGAGATGGCCCCCCACGTGCGCCGAACGACTCTGCACATCTGGGGGGAACCGCTCTTGCACAAGCGGATGCCCGAAATGATCGCATACGCTCACAGCAAAGGGTTGCAGACAGAGATCTCCAGCAATGCCACCCTGCTGGACGAGGAAAAAGCATATAAATTGATCGAATCTGGCCTGGACGTGATCTACCTGGCGATGGATGGGCTCCGGCCAGAAACTTACGAATCGGTGCGCGTCAATGCCGATTTCGAGCGCACAAACGACAACATCAGGCGGTTCCTGCAGATCAAAGAGAATCTGGGCTTCCACCGGCCATTCGTCAAAATACAGATAATCCAGATGAAACAGACTCTGGATGAGATTGAAGAATTCGTCAGACAGTGGAGGATCCCTGGGGTAGACTGGATAAACGTCAAGGCCTTCGATTCTTGGGGAGGGCAGGTGGAGAGCATCAATGAGCTGAAAGCGGGAGAATCGGCCCCGCAGATCGAGAGGTACCCTTGCCCGAACCTGTGGTATCATGTTCACATCTACTGGGACGGTTCCCTGGCCATGTGCGACAGGGATTTCAATTTGGACTTCCCGCTGGGGAATGTAAAAGATGGGGTGATGAAAGCTTGGAACGGCCCCAGGATGCAGGAGCTCCGCAGGAGACACATTGAAGGACGCCTGGATGATGTTTCACCCTGCAACAAGTGCACCGAGTGGGCGTGGTGGAGACCGACACTCTTCTCCTCGCAGGGGAACAAGCTGGTGAATCCCAACGGTGAAAAGAATGATAACGGCGAGCGGAACTACCAGGTGAGCAAGGAAGAAGAACCGTAAAAGACAGCCGATGGCAGACAGCCGTTAGCATTGTGCAGAGCATGATGGTGGGCTAGCGGCTAACGGCCATCGGCCAACGGCTGATATCGTTTGGAGCAGGACATGAAAGAGATCAAGACGACTATGATATACGCTGGCATCGCGGGCATCGGGTTCGAGTCCCTGAGCCAGGGGATGGATGCCGGATGGGTGTCCCACGGGTTGGCGTCCCTCAGCGCCAGCGCCAAGGCCCAGGGGTTCTACGTTGACCTGATAGACCTGCGCGCCTTGAAGAGCTGGGATCATTTTCGGGAGGTCTTCGCCGAGCGCGATCCGGACGTGGTCGCGCTCACGATGATGAGTGTAGATTATGGCCCGGTGCGTGAGACATTGCGGATTGTCAAGGAAATGAAGCCGGAGGTGATCACGATTGTCGGCGGGCCCCACGTGACCATCGCGCTGGAGGACAGTCTGCGGATGCCCCATGCGGATTATCTGGTGATCAAAGAAGGGGAAATCACCTTCCCGAAGCTGCTAAAAGCAATTGCCGAGGGCCATCCGCCGCGCCAGAAAGTCCTCTTTGGCGAGCGCCCCAATCTGGACAAGATCCCTTTTGCCGACCGTGATCTTTTCCTGAACGAGTGGCGAAAATGGGGCTACAACCTCAACTCGCCGGAGGTGCCTTTTGCCAGGGAACTGCCCGCCCCCTTCGTCACCATCATCGCCGGTCGTGGTTGTGTCTACAATTGCTCCTTCTGCAAGCCGGGCGAGGACCTTATCTTCGGCAAAGGCGTGCGCAGGCGGAGCGTGGACAATGTCATCGAGGAGCTCAGGCTTCTGAAGGAGAGATACGATATAGCCAGCTTCATGTTCCACGATGACTGCCTTACGGAGGACAGGAAATGGGTCTCGGAGTTCTCGGAGAAATACATCGCCGAGGGGTTCGACATGCCTTATTTCTGCCAGAGCCGGGCCGACATCATCGCCCGACACCCGGACATGGTGGGGAAAATGGTAAAAGCCGGGCTGAAAGGTTACTTCATCGGCTTCGAGAGTGGCAACCGGCGGAT
>WFSD01000345.1 GCA_015486235.1 Anaerolineae bacterium | reverse complement strand
GTCGCCCTGACGGATCACGGAGTGATGTACGGTGCTATCGAATTCTACCGGGCCGCCCGCAAGGTCGGGCTGAAGCCGATCATCGGGATAGAGGCATACATGGCACCACGGCGCATCACTGACAGGGAGAAAGTGGACCGCAAGTCCTTCCACCAGCTCCTGCTGGCATACAACTACCAGGGCTATTTGAACTTGATGAAACTGGCTACCATCGCCCAGTTGGAAGGATTTTACTACAAACCCAGGATAGACCGGGAGATCTTGGCGGAGCACGCCGAAGGGCTCATCGCCACCTCTGGTTGCGGCTCCGGCCTTATCCCCAGGCTTCTTATGGCCGACCGGGACGATGAAGCGGTGGAAATGATCGGCTGGTACAGGGATGTTTTCGGCCCGGAAAATTTCTTCCTGGAACTCCAGGACCACCGAATTCCTGATCTCCACAGGCTGAACCGGAAATTGATCGATCTGGGTAACCGATTGGGCGTGCCCCTGGTCGCCACCAATGATGTGCACTACATCCGACGGGAGGATGCGCCCATCCACGATGTGCTTCTCTGTATCGGGACTGGCTCACTGGTGACCGATCCGGAGCGGATGCGGATGACGGACTATATTGCCCTGGAGCGGGGAGCCACGCCGCGTGCCGACGGCCAGCTTCGCCTCAGCGCCATTCCGATAGACGATACCTACTACCTCCGCCCGCCAGAGGAGATGGCAAAGGCTTTCGCCGAGGTTCCGGAGGCGCTGCAGAACACTGTGGAAATTGCCGAGCGGGTGGAGCTTTACCTGGAGCACTACCTGCCAGAGAATGCGCCGAAAGACCCTAAGGAAAAGTATCACCTGCCACATTTCCCGGTCCCGCCGGAGTACCCTGATGCCCACGCTTACCTTCGCCACCTGTGCGAAATCGGCCTGCGGGAGCGCTACGGCGACCGGGCCGACAGCCAGGAGGTGCGCGGCCGCCTTGAGCACGAACTAGGGATCATCCATGGGATGGGTTTCGACACTTACTTTCTCATCGTCTGGGACCTCTGCCGGGCAGCCAAAGAACGGGATATCTGGTGGAACGTGCGTGGGTCTGGCGCTGGTAGCGTCGTTGCCTACAGCCTGGGCATCACCAACCTGGATCCTCTCCGGTACGACCTGATCTTCGAACGGTTCCTGAACCCCAACAGGGTTACCATGCCGGATATCGATCTGGATTTCCCGGACAACCGGCGGCACGAAATGCTCCGGTACACGGTGGAGAAATACGGCAAGGACAAAGTCGCCCAGATCATCACTTTCGGGACCCTGGGTGCTCGGGCTGCCATTCGGGATGTGGGAAGGGCACTGGATATCCCGCTGCCGGAGGTGGATCGTCTGGCGAAATTGGTACCTCCCGACCCGAAGGTCAAGATCTCCCAGGCGCTGGAGAAATCACCAGGTCTCGAGCGGGCGTACGAGGGGAAAGACTACATCCGTCAGTTGATCGACGTGGCAAAAGCACTGGAGGGGATAAGCCGACACGCCTCCACCCACGCCGCGGGGGTCATAATTTCCGACAAACCCCTGGTCACCTACACACCACTGCACCGTCCCACCAAGGAAGGCGCCATTGGCGTGATGACCCAGCACACCGGCGAGGTGCTCGAATCCATCGGCCTGTTGAAAGTGGACTTTCTTGGCCTTTCCACCCTTACCCTCATGCGTACTGCGGTCGATTTGATAGAGAAATACCACGGCGAGCGGTATACTCTGGAGAGCATACCTATCGACGATGAGGAGAGCTACAAGCTTCTGTCCAGCGGCGACGTTACGGGTATCTTTCAGGTGGAATCAGCCGGAATGCGCCGGGTACTGACCGATATGAAGCCGACGAAAATCGAGCACATCATCGCTACCGTTGCGCTTTACCGCCCCGGCCCAATGGGGTACATTCCCGATTTCGTCGATCGGATGCACGGAGAAAAGGAGATTACGTACAAAAGCCCGATCCTGGAGCCAATCCTGCGGGAGACCTATGGCGTGATCGTGTACCAGGAGCAGATCATGCAGATCGCCCAGCAGGTGGCCGGGTACACAGCGGGCGAGGCAGATTTGATGCGGCGGGCCGTGGGAAAGAAGAAGAAAGCGGCGCTGCTGGCCCACCGGGAGAAATTCGTCGACGGTGCCGTAGAGCGAGGCGTGCCGAGAGATGTGGCTGAATCGATCTTCGACGATATCGAGTTCTTTGCCCGGTACGGGTTCAACAAAAGCCACGCCGCTGACTACGCCTGGATCACGGTGAAGACCGCTTTTCTGAAAGCCCATTACCCGGTGGAGTACATGACGGCCTACATGACCATAGAGCGGCATAACACAGAGAAAATTGGCTTCCTGGTTGCGGAGGCACGCCGGATGGGAATCGAGGTGCTGCCGCCGGACATCAACAAAAGCGACAGAACCTTTACCATCGAAGTCTTGCCTGGGGGAACTGCGCCAACGACGGAGCCCATCGGAGGCGGATATCCCTTCCCTGTGCCCCCGGGCGCCGCTATCCGATTCGGCCTGGAGGCGGTGAAGAATGTAGGAGAGGGCCCTGTAGCCGCTATTCTGGAGGAGAGAAGGCGGGGTGGGCCGTTCACCAGCCTGGAGGACCTCTGCCGCCGGGTCGACCTGCGGATGGTGAACCGGCGGGCGCTGGAGAGCTTGATCAAGGTTGGGGCGCTGAGCCAGTTCGGAAACAAGATGCAGCTCTTGGAGATGATCGATGCGATGATGGACCTGAGCCGTCAGGAACAAGAGCGGAAGGCTATGGGACAGCTTTCCATGTTCGATTTGCTGGAGGAGAGCGAGGGGGGCGGCCGGGGGATGCTGCCGCCGCTGCCCCAGGTGGACGACGTAGTCCAGAAAGTTGCACTGTCGTGGGAGAAAGAGCTGATCGGCTCCTACATTTCCGCCCACCCACTCCAGGGGGTGATGGAAGAAATCCGGAATAGAGCGACAGCTTTCTCGACGGATATCAATCCGGAGGACGATGGCAAGCGCGTCGTGATGATTGGGATGCTCCTGGAAGCCCGAACCCATGTCACGAAAAACAACGAGCCGATGGCTTTCGCGCGGATGGAGGACTTGCAGGGAGAGTTCGAGGTCGTGGTCTTTCCCAGGGTTTACGAAAAGGTCAAAGACCTGCTCGTTCCGGACAGAATCCTCCTGGTGAAAGGAAGCATAAACGCCAGAGAGGGACGGGCCAGCGTGATAGCTTACGAGATCACCGACCGGATCAAATTGTACCAGATCGCAGATGGGGAGGCCAAAGCAGACAGTCCGGCAGATGGGAATCCTTTCTGGAGCGAACCTCCATCGTGGGTAGAGGAATCAGGGACAGAGTATCCAGTACAGCCGGAGGAGCCAGAACCGCCAGTCGAGCATACGGAGGAAGCTGCCAAAGGAGCCCCTCAGGGGGAGACCCCGCCAGCACCAGTCCGGATTAGTTTCAGGCGTGGCAAAGACGACGCCGAGGACATGGGGCGTCTGGACAGGTTAATGGAGCTCCTGCGTGGACACCCCGGGGATTCGGAAGTAATCCTGACAGTCAAGTCGGACGGGAGTTCCATAGCACTGCGCTTCCCGCAGATCAGGGTAGAGATATCGCCCGACCTGGAGCAGCAGCTCTGGGATGGGCCGAAGGTTGAGGTTCTCTCAGGAGGTGAAAAATGACCCTTAGAAGGATAGCCGTGCTTAGCAGCGGAGGCGATTGCCCTGGGCTGAACCCGTGCATACGTGCGGTAACCAGGACAGCCATCGCTGATGGACTGGAGGTGTTGGGCGTATATCGGGGATACGATGGCCTCATAGACGACGACATGGAGATTCTGGAAGGCCGCGATGTAGGAGGGATCATCGGCAAAGGTGGAACGATCCTCCAGACCGCCAGGTCCCAACGCTTCATGACCCCGGAGGGAAGGCGTTTGGCGGTACGGAACCTGTACCGGCGCGGCGTAGACGCACTGGTCGTCATCGGCGGAAACGGTTCCCTCACCGGTGCCTCCATCCTGAGCGATGACTTCCCGGTGGCCGGGATACCTGGTTCCATAGACAACGACGTCTTTGGGTCGGACATGGCCATAGGCGTGGACACGGCGCTGAATACGATCCTGGGCGCCATAGACAAGATACGGGATACAGCCTCCTCCCATCAGAGAGCTTTCCTGATCGAGACGATGGGCCGGGAATCAGGATATCTGGCATTGGCCTCTGGCCTGAGTGGAGGCGCGGAAGCGATCCTGATTCCAGAGGTGGAGACAACCATGGAGGAGATAAAAGACGCCATGGCAAAGGCTTACGACAAGGGTAAAGCTCATTTCCTGGCTGTGGTTGCGGAGGGGTGGAAGCCAGGCACACACGTCCTGGCAAAGTACCTGAAGGAGCACCAGGAAGAAGTGGGCTTCCGCGTCCGTGTGACGGTGCTGGGGTATGTGCAGCGGGGAGGCGACCCGACTGCCTTCGATCGTCTACTGGCTACCCGGATGGGAGCAGCGGCAGTGGAGTGGCTCCTGAAAGGGAAGAGCGGGTTCATGGTTGGACTGCAAGGGCACGAGCTGGTGCCAGTACCGTTGAAAGATGTGGCATCTAACACCAAGAAGCCGAACCTGGAGTATCACGAACTCTCTCATAAACTGGAGCAATACTATCTGAAGCCGGCAAAAGGGCAGGTGTGAGCCGTTTTGCCCCTACTTAGTGGACAATGTGATATGAAACGACATATCTACGTTGCAATCGAGGGGCCCATCGGCGTGGGGAAGACCACGCTGGCGCGGATGGCCCATGAGACTTTCGGGTGGGAACTTCTGCTGGAGGTCTTCGAGGAGAACCC
>WFSD01000344.1 GCA_015486235.1 Anaerolineae bacterium | reverse complement strand
ACTCAATGGAGATTGCAGGCTTGGCGGCGACGATCGCGTCCAACACTGTCTGATCGGGTTCCCAGAGCCCCTCGGTCACCTGGGGCATGTACCCGACCCGGACTCCCACCCCCAGATACATCTGCCCCTGCAGGGGTGGCACTTCCTTTGCCACCGTCCGCAGGAAGGTGGTCTTGCCGCATCCGTTGGGGCCGATCAGCGCGGCGCGCTCGCCACGCATCAGGAGGAGGTCGGGCATGCGAAAGAGCAAGAGGTTTCTCTCCCCGGTGTGGTAACCGACGGCGAGCCCGACAGTGCGTAGGACCTCATTCCCACTCTGCCGACGGGCGCTCAGCCCGATTTTTGGCTTTTCCCGCTTCCTGGGTCTGGCGACCAGTCCCTCCTCTTTCAGCCGTTCCAGGCGTTTCTCGCGGCCCCGTGCTTGCTTCGACCGCTGTCCTGCTTTGTACCGCCGGATGAACTCCTCGGTGCGGGCGATTTCTTCCTGCTGTGCCTCCCATACGGCTGCCTGAAAGGCCCGACGTTCTTTCCGCTGGTTCTGATAAGCAGTGTAATTGCCCCTGTACGTCTCCAGGTGCCCTTTCTCCATCTCCCACACATACCCGACGACCTCGTCCAGGAAGTATCGGTCGTGAGAGACGACGACGAAAGCACCTTTCCACCCCCGTAGCGTCTCCTCCAGCCACTCCAGCGCTCGCAGGTCCAGGTGGTTCGTCGGTTCGTCCAGCAAAAGCAGATCGGGCTCCATGAGGAGGAGCTTCGCCAGCAGCGCCCGCGCACGCTGACCTCCACTGAGGGAAGCCATGGGCATCAGGAACTGATCTCGCGAGAACCCCATTCCGTGAATGGCAGCGATGGTGCGCGCTTCGAAAGTGTAACCGCCTTGCACCTCGAAAGCTGCCTCTAACTGAGTGTAGCGGGCCATCGCTTCCCCATGGCGCTGCGGATCGGCCATAGCCTCCGCCAGCGATTGCATCTCCGTTTCCATTTTGCGCAGGCGGTCGAACGCCGAGATTACCTCCTGGTACAGGCTTGTGTCTTTTGGGGCAGGGGGCTCCTGGGGGAGATATGCCACTTGCAGGCCGCGCTTGCGATGTACCCTGCCGGAGGATGGCTCCTCCACCCCCGCCAGGATGCGGATCAGTGTGCTCTTTCCACTGCCATTAGGGCCAACCAGGCCAATCCGGTCCTCATGACCTATGGCGATGGAAACGCTATCGAACACGTCCAGCGCACCGTAGGATTTGGCGATCTCTTCGGCAACCAGGATGGACATGGGGTGATCACGCCTCGGCGAGGAGCTTCCGCAACGAGGATGTGATTTCAGGTCGTTCCTCGTTATCAGCCCAGATCTTTAGCACTTTCCGGAGCGGATCGGAGATGTCGTCTCGTTGATTCAGGGCATCCAGCGCCATCGACTTGATCTCCGGGTGGATGGAGCGGAGCCGAGGCCACACATCCTCCAGATTGCCCCTCTCTGCCCATACGTCCAGGGCTTCCAGCAGACGGTCTCGCCAGATTTCCTTATTCCGCTCCCAGCCTTTCTTGTCGAAGTAGACGGCAATCCGGCCTTCGCGATCGAGCATCAGCCGGAGCCAGCCATCCTGGATGCACCAGTCAACTGTCTGACCGATATCATAGTCGGTCATGTGGTGCATGGTGCCGAATGTTTCCAACTTGTACCATTGGTTGAAGAGGGCTCGACTCCGGCGGGAGCCTTTCAGGATGAGCACGATGTCTTTCCTGTCCAGTTTGCCAGGCATGGCGTCCACGGTCAGCAGTACCATGTCTATCTCTGCCTGGGAAGGCGGCTCCTCCGGGAGCATCAGCGGCACGGGTATCCCGGCGGTTTTTTCCATGTGATTCCTCCAGCTCGTTTGGGATGCCCTATTGTAGCGAATAAGAGCGAAATTGGCAACGAGTAGCGGCGGGAGGGAAAACGAAGTAATTCCTGGGGGCCCTATGGGCCCCCAGGAATTAACCCGCCTTTCGGGAAGCTTTGTCAACCCCTGGCAAGCCACAGCACAAGCCCTGTATCGAGCGTGAGGGCTCCCAGGAACGTTTCCGGGGATTGATTTGCTTCGAAATCCCGCCGGAAGGGATTTTGAAGCAAATCGAAAGCACGAAATCGCTTCAGGGCATTCTCGACGCTTCTGAAGCGATCCGCTACTTGCCGTTGGGGTTGACGTAGAGCGATAACGGTTCTGGGGAATTCTGGGGGCCCTACGGGCCCCCAGAATTCCCACTTGCTTCGAAAGTCTTGCCAAACTGCTGGCTCAGAGTGACCCGATCACCCCTGGCTTACACCTCCACTTTCGGCAGATATTTCAGTGCTTCACGTACTTTTTCCTCAGGATAGGAGTAGTCTTTCAGATTTCCGGCGAAATACGCATCGTAGGCGGCCATGTCGAAATGCCCGTGGCCACTGAAGTTGAAGAGAATTGCTTTCTCTTCTCCCAGCTCCTTGGCCTTGAGAGCCTCATCGATCGTTGCCTTGATGGCATGGGCGGTTTCCGGAGCGGGGACGAATCCCTCGGCGCGGGCGAAAGTTACTGCAGCATCGAACGCTGCATTCTGATGGTATGCCCTGGCCTCTATCAAGCCGTGCTTCACCAGCGACGACAGTGACGGTGCCATGCCGTGGTAGCGCAGGCCACCCGCGTGGATGCCAGGCGGGACGAACGTGTGCCCCAGGGTGTGCATCATGATGATTGGGGTCATCTTGCCTGTGTCACCGTAGTCATAGGCATACACCCCTTTCGTCAGGGTGGGGCATGCCTCCGGTTCCGCCGCGATGAATTTTGTTTCCTTGCCGTTCAGCAGGCGCTCTCGCATGAAGGGGTAGGCAAGTCCGGCATAGTTGGAACCGCCGCCAACACACCCTATGACCACATCTGGGTAATCTCCAAGTTCCTTGAATGCCATCATTGCTTCCTCGCCGACGACTGTCTGATGCAGCAACACATGGTTGAGGACGCTCCCCAGGGCGTAATTTGTGTCTGGGCGTGTCGCTGCTTCTTCCACCGCTTCTGATATGGCGATACCAAGGCTTCCGGTGGTATCGGGATCATGGGCCAGGATTGCCCTGCCGGAGTTTGTCTCCCGCGATGGGCTGGGGATCACCGTGGCACCCCATGCCTGGATCATGGAACGGCGGTAAGGCTTCTGCTCGTAGCTGATTTTCACCATGTACACTTTGACCTCCAGGTCGAGGAGGCTTCCTGCCAGAGCCAGGGCGGAACCCCACTGACCGGCACCAGTCTCCGTCGTCAGGCGGTTGATTCCGGCCTTTTTATTGTAGTACGCCTGGGCCACGGCAGTGTTCGGCTTGTGGCTCCCCGCTGGGCTGGCACCCTCGTATTTGTAGTAGATCCTGGCAGGCGTACCCAGCACCTTCTCCAGGTTTCTTGCCCGGTACACCGGGGTAGGGCGCCATAGCTTGTAGATCTGTCGCACATCCTCTGGAATCGGGATGTACTGCTCCTGGCTCATCTCCTGCTCGATCAGCGCCATGGGGAAAATTGGCCTCAGATCGTTCGCCGTTGCTGGTTTGCCGGTGTTCGGGTTGATGACCGGGGCTAACGGCTCTGGCATGTCTGGCAGGATGTTGTACCAGCGGTCTGGAATGTACTTCTCGTCCAAAATGATCTTGACTCTCTCGCTCATTTTACTCCTCCTTTGTGATGAGAATGTGTTCGGGAAACAAAAAACCCCGTCCACGAAGGGACGGGGTTAACCCGCGGTGCCACCCTATTTGGCCTCGGCTTCACGCCGAAGCCCTCTCTGAACCCGATAACGGAGGTAACCCGGCTCAGCCTACTGCCCGTGGAACGGGTTTCGGCCTGCAGCTCAACGGTCCATTCCCTGGTGCTTCCGGGCCGGGCTCCCACCTAACCCCGGCTCTCTGAGCCTTCCGACATCCAGGTACTATTCCGTTTCACAGCCTTTCTTGTTGGCAACAGGCATCAACGCCTGCCCAAGCGAGGCACAGGATACCACATATCCGGGAGGGTGTCAAATTCGTCGATCCGGGAATTCGATGCTATAATTGGATTTGATGAGCTGGTGGATCGGCAACACGATTAGTCTCCAACCAATAAGCCATCGACTTTTCTGGTGAGTTTTTCGATTCCACGCGTTGCATAAGGAGAGGAGATGCCATGTTCAAGCACATTGTTTTCCCCACAGATGGTTCCGATCATGCCTGGAAAGCTGCGGAGTATGCCAGAGATCTGGCACTCAAGTTCGGCTCGGATGTGTTGGTAGTGTGTGCTTTCCCAAAAGTTCCTTCTTACCTGGGGCTTCAGCAGATGGAAGGAGTCGCGGCTAAGCACATGGAGGAAGCCGAGAGGGTCTCAGGAGAAGCGGTGAAGTTCTTCAAGGACGCCGGGATTCCTGTGCAGGTGGAGATACTGGAAGGCCCCGCCGCGGACGCCATCATCCGGGTGACGAAGATCAGGCCGTGCAGCCTGGTGGTGATGGGTGCTCGGGGTCTGAATTCTTTCGAGGGTTTTCTACTGGGTAGCGTGAGTCAGAAAGTGCTGGCCCACTCCAAATGCCCGGTATTTGTCGTGCGTGACATGGAAGGCAATGAGCCAGGCCCGGAGGATCGGCCGGAGACATGAAAGGCCTGACAGCGCCTGCCGTTGCAGATGGGCTACCACGCAAGCAGGATCACGAGGCTCCCTCGATTATGATTGTGACAAGGCCCGTGATTTGGTGATGATGAGATGGCTAGTTCTCATCCAGCGGCAAGGGGATTTGTCCGATCCCCGATTCTACACTGTCTGCTCGCATGGGCTCTGTGCCGTCCAGAGGTGGCAGGTCGTCCAGGCTTTGCAAGCCAAACAGCCTTAGGAACTCGTCGGTAGTGCCGTAGAGGATGGGCCGGCCGGGAGCAGGCAGTCGTCCCACTTCCTCTACAAGCCCTCTGAGTGCCAGGGTGCGCAGGGGGCCGTCGCTGTTCACACCGCGCACCGCCTCGATCTGGGCTCTGGTGATTGGCTGCCGGTAAGCAACTAGGGCGAGGACTTCCAGAGCCGCTGGCGATAGGCGGGCACTCAGGTTCAGGCCCAGGAATTTCTCGATGTGCTGAGCAGCCTCCGGCGAAGTGACCAATTGGTATCTGCCTTTGTGCTTCTGCAGTCGCAGGCCACGGCCTCCGGCATTGTATTCTTGGTCCAGGCGCTCCAGTGCCTGCTGAACCAATGATACTTTGACGCCGAGGGCTTTTGCCAGGTCTTCAGACGAGGCAGGCCCTTCGGCAACGAAAAGCAATGCTTCCAGCAACGCTGTAAGTTTCTCGTTCATGCGTTGGGTGAATGTCCTTTCACGTACGGAGAATCTGATGTCGAAACCGCGTTTTTTGATCTTGTCAATCCTGTTGCTACTGATGACCACCGCATGTGGCCAGTGCGGCGATTTGCCGGGCCTTGGGAAAGCGCTCCCCACTCCAGACCGGAACATAGCCATCTCCCAGGAAGCTGCCAACAGATTTGCCGAGAAATGGCAGAAAGCTCTAGACGATCTGAAAACCGGAGGGGGAGCCAGGCTGGATTTCACCGATACTGAGCTGACTTCCTACGTGAATCTCAAGACGTCTGAGTTGGGTTCTCTCCCAATACAGAATTCCACGATATGGTTTACCCAGGGTAAGGTCGTTGTGGCAGGTACTATCAAAGGGAGAAAGCTCCCTATCAATGGGAACGGCGTGTTGATTCTGGAGCCGTCGCTGATAGACGGGAAGCTTTACGTGAACCCAAAGAGAGCCAGCGTAGGGAGCATAGAGCTGCCACGATCATGGCTCAAATCCGCTTTCGACCAGATCAATACCCAGCTTGCGAACCTCCAGAAGAACATCACCATCGAGAAGTTCGATGTCAGAGAAGGAGAAATGCTCATCCTCGCGGCAAGTTCCCAATGATGAGCATTTCCCCTCTCTTTGGACTTTTGACAAAGCGGAAACGGGGCCTCCTGGGGCTTCACGCCTGGTAGATGACTGGGAACAAATGGTACATCTTGTAGTCGGGCTTCGCCCGACTACAAGATGTACCATTCCTTCTTTCCTGCCTTCAAGACGAAAAACTCAGCCTGGCAGGGCAGCCCAGTTGTCAAATGTCCAACCTTCTCTGGACCGGTCACTTATCTTCCATCTGGCCGGGATGGGAAGCGCCTGTTGCAGCGGCTTTCTTCGGCGAGGGTAGCGGAAAATTGGTGTAGCGTATGAACACCTGCAGCTTCCCCATCTGCAACCCCAGACGGTTCTCTACCACATCTTTTACTGTGTTGGTGATTTCCTCCGTCTTGGAGGGGATGTCCACGTCTGGGGCAGCTTCTATGTTCACATCCAGGTCTATTTTCTTCCCCCTGGGCTGAACTCTTGGATCGACGGATACGACACCAGCTAGCTGATCCAGGTGCCATGCAAGCCTGCGTGCTATCGAATCGGTCTCCATGCTGGCCATGGTTCCACTTTCGGTCTTGACCATGACACCTTTGGATTCCCGTGGCCATACTTCCAGAAGAAACAATCCGCCGAAAAGTAGTATACTGACCACCGCCAGCGCTATTTGCAGGAGAAGGAAGTAAAACGGGTTATAGGAATACCACGATTCTAGCAACCCGAAGGCTGCACTTCCTTGAGTCTTCATCAGTAGTGCTGTTTGGGCTGGGGCAACGGCGATCAGCACGCATACTACGAGAAGCACCAGAAACAACAATGCTGACACGATCCGGTTGAACAGATTCATCTCATCCTCCATGTCTGTCAGATTATTTCGTTAGCGATGACAGACGCTGCAATTATACTCTGTAAGGCAACGAGGAGCAAAAACGTGTCTGGCATAGTTGGGCGTAGAGGGCTTTCGAAGCAAATCGAGGCCCGGAAACGCTCCTGAGCCCTCACACTCGATGCAAGGCTTGTGCTGTGGCTTTGCCAGGGGTTGACGAAAGCCTCCCAAGAGGCAGGTAAATTTCTGGGGCCCCACGGGCCCCCAGAAATTACTTTGTTTTCCCGTAGAACTGCTTGTTGACTATATAGCATTGAATAGGATATAATTTTGCTAGGTTCGCGGTCCGCGATCGGTGTTTTTCAATTGTTTTCTCTTTCTCCTCGAGCAAAGCGTGACGAATAAGGAGGTCTCACAATGATCAACAAGATGATCCGTGCGGCAATGCTAGACGTGAGCTTGTACGAAGAAGTGGAGGCTGACAGCTCTCTTACGACCGAGGCCATATTGGTGGTGGTAATAGTCAGCCTGATAAGCGGCATCGGGGGGCTGCTTGGGGGCGTTTTACGCGGTGGGCATCCGATATCCGGGCTGCTTGCCAGTCTTCTGATGACCCTGGTTGGCTACTTCGTGTGGGTGTTCGTACTGTACTACGTGGGCACTTCTCTGTTCCACGGGACAGCGGACTATGGCGAGGTGCTGCGGACTACAGGGTACGCGTATACACCCGCTATCCTTGGCTTTTTCGTGTTCATCCCATACCTGGGCTGGTTGGCGGCGCTGATAGGGTCAGTGTGGGCGTTGATCGCAGGGGTCATTGCGGTGCGCCAGGCCCTGGATTTCGACACTACCAAGGCGATCTGGACCGTGCTGATCGGCTGGGTCGTGATGCTGGTCGTGTCGATTTTGATAGGGAGTGCATTCGGCGGGATGAGGATGATGTTCTAGCAGTTTTTTCTCTCGCGGACCTTGTAGCAACCGGCGGCGCTTTCTTGAAGTCTAGAGGGAGCGCCGCGTTGTCTTGACAAGTTCCCTCGTCGTCAGGAATGCCCCGACAAACACCGCTGCACTCCCGGCAGCGCGGAAGGGCAGGGGAGGGGGGCCCGTAGTAGCCACGACAGTTCGAGGGTACGGATTGCTCTCTCCGTTCCGCTCTACTTCCTCCAAGCTGTATTCGTATTTGTGGAATGGCTTGACAGATTTGTCCTCGAAAGCATAGGAAGCGCCGGTGAGCGGGTTTCCTTTGGCCGGTATGAGGTTGCCGTTTACAAGTGCCGGAGTTGCCCCATGTTCGCTTCTGTATATGTTGAACCCTACGGTGTTCACTTCTGTAGCGGTTTGCCAGGTAATCTTCACCGATGGGGTGAGTGGCATCAGTACCAGCGCGACGCCTGTGGCTGCAATCAGTAACCCCACGTAGAAACGCTGCGGGAGTGACTTTCTCATTTTCTCACAATGTGGAACAGCCCGAGCAAGACCCATTTCACCGCATACAAGGCTGCTACCAACAAGAACGCCTCGACTGTCAGCTTGGCGCCTTTTATGAAGGCATCCTTCAGCCGAGAAGCGCTAAACCCTGGCAACGGGCTCTTAGATGCTCTGCTGTTGCCCGATCCGGAGGCAGGTGGTGTAGCTGTTGGGGTAGAAGTTGGCCTTCCTTCTGTGGACTCTGCCCCTGGCACGGATATGATGATTGTGGGCGTTGGGGGGAGTGGGGTAGGTGTCCTTGTCGGCGTGGCTGTGACCGCGGGGGTGTATGTAGCCGTGGGATGTGTGTTGGAAACGTTGAGATGTCTGGAAAAGTACTCGTCGTAGTTTCCATCTATCCGTACTACACGCAGACGGAGGGAGTACCTTCCATCAGGAACACTTCGTGTATTCCATACCCCTAAGACGCCATTGACGACTGGATTGGCGTGTGCCTCTTTGCCTATGAACACCCAGCTGCTGTTGGTCACCGGTTCAGGACTGTAGTAAAGTTCGTATCTCTGGAATCGGGGGTGGACGGCTGTGCCTTTGATCTGCACGGTTCCCGCAATGGTGGAACCCGGGGCAGGCGATGTAATGCCCGGCGGTTGGGCCAGTGCAGGGGAAGGTAGCAAAGCCAAGAGCAGGAACAGCAGAACCGGGAAAAGACGCTTTGTCATGGTTCACCTCGGTCGGGGATTATACTGAGACGATTTTGCACCAGGGGCAACAGGAATGTGCGTGTTTCGTCACCAAAACGTATGCTGATTTTGGCGTCGTCCTCTTCCTCGCTATCCACTCCGACAACTACTCCGCTGCCGAATTTCTCGTGACGCACCCTGACACCTGGCCGCAAGGTAGACAACAGGACGGAGGTTCCATGCTGTTTGCTGTGCAGCAGAGAAGATTGCTTTGAATGTTGCACTTTCACAGACTCTCGGTCGCGGTATCGCTCGGCCAGGGGGATCAAGTCCTCTGACCTGTGGACCCGGCGGCTTAGAGCGCTGCACTCTTGCCGGGCCTGTGCCAGTTTTTCCAGGACTCGGACTTTATCCTGGTGCGGGATGCGCTTCGACGGCGCTATCCGGCGGGATGTGCGACTCAAGCCACGGCAAAGCTTCCCAATCTCGTCAGCAGGGTGGTTGCCGAGAGGTTCTACGGTGACCAGGGCGACTCCATTCGCGTCGCACAGGGCTTTGCGGGTCTCTTCGCGCTCCTGGTCTTCTTTTTCTTCCCAGATGGACTGCCTGTGTCCTTTGACGGTCAGGCCGGTGAACCGCACGGCGAGTTTGAGTTCCGGATAGTAGCGGTCGAGTTTCAAGCGACGCCCGGTGGCCGGATTGACGAGCCAATCCGGTTTCGCGTCTTTTTCCAGTGTGAACAGGCCAAGGACATCGAGCAGGATTTCCTCCCAGGCCCGCATGGCAAGAGTTGGATTCATCGGTATCTCCCGAAACAGAATTACGCGTGACATTCTACCGCGAAAACGGATTTAGCGCAACGATAGTGCTTTTGGGAGAGCGAAGCAATTCCTGGGGGCCCTACGGGCCCCCAG
>WFSD01000343.1 GCA_015486235.1 Anaerolineae bacterium | reverse complement strand
GCGCACCATCTCGCTGCCGATCCCGCGCCCGCGGTACTGCGCCAGCAACCCGATCCCAAGTTCGGCAGCTTCTTTGTCCTTTGGGAAAAGCCTGCACCACCCCACGATGTCTCCCCGGGATTCTGCCACGAGGATCAGGCTTCCGTCCAGCTTGCCGTCCAGCGCCGCTTCCCATTCCGGCGTAGACGAATAGCTGGCGACGGGGAGGTGGCTCCCTTCGCCAGCTACGGAATCTACGAGCTTCAGCAAGCGTGTTTTGTCTGCGCCCACGAACGGGCGGATGGTGATGGTCTTCATTCGCAGGCGCAGTCGGAGTCAGAATTCAGCAGGAAAGGTTTGTCTTTCTGTGCCTGATCCTTGGATCCAGACAACAAGGTTCGCCCCTCGCTGCTATGTCGTTGACCCTCTTGCAAGAATAAGGTAAATGGGCCCGTTGTCGGGGTTTCAGTCGGTAATTGTTTCATGGACATATCCATTATTTCACAAAACGTATGGTGCTGTGTGCATCCGGGCATCACGTACCAGCCTCAACAAAGAACGCCAGCCAGGACGGTCCAGGATTCGCCGCTTGTCACCTTTTTGCAAGAGCATGTTCTCCATTTTCTGCAGGTCTGTTTCGGGCATCCGGGCAAATTTACTGTACAACCGCCGGCCTGTTCTGGAGGCAATAGAGAACAAAGAGGCTTCTTCAGAATACAGGTCAAAGAAGAGAAAGCTCTCCAGGTATTCCTCTAAGGCTTCTTCGAACTGCCCTCCCTTGAAAGCCATATGTCCCTTTAGAAGGTGTATCTTGCCCATGATCTGCCACCAAAGAGGATCCTTGTATTCCTCCGAGGAGTAAGGGAGGCGGTAAGGATAGCGGTAGCTGCGCGGCACGAATTCCTCAGCCTCTTTCAATTTCTCTTCGAGGCCCTTTTTTTCTTCATCGGGCAGGGCTGATCTCCTGCCGTATCCTTCTTTGTAGCCGTAATGATAGTGCACCTCCGCTCTGTCCACGAAAATGTCTGCTTTCTGCAGTGCGCTCTCGGATAGATCGAATGCCTTGTCGAAGAATTCGTTGCTTTTTTCGCGATATGCCTCGATATCATTGTTTTGCTTCCCCGGCATTCTTACCTGGAACGCGAGTTTGTCCCGGTAAAGACAACCCAGTTCCTGGTAGACTTCAGGTAACCGCGCAGGTTCTTCTTTTATGAAGATTTCCTCTGCCTGCAAAAGATACTGTTCGGATTCTTCCAGTAAGTGGGCGAACTCTTCCTTTCGTCCCTGTATGTTTTCCAGATCAACCAGTCTACGCGAAGCACGTCCCAGACCGAAAGAAGCCAGCGCCTCTCCTCGCTCATCGGGGACATCCCTCTTGAAAGAACGTAGTGATTCCTCCAAGACACGCTGAGAATTGCAATACCATTGGCGTTCGGCAAAGATAGCCCCCAGAGCGCTGAGCGCCAGAGCGTGACCGTACTGGTTCTGCACAGACTTGTAAAGCTTGTCGCTCTCATTCACCAAGATATAAGCAGCTCTGTGGCGTCCCAATCTCGAATGGGTGAAGGCAGTGTTTTTCAAGGTGTCCGCCCAATCGCTAAGCACACTTTTACCGTATTCCGCCCCAATTCTCTTTACAGCCTCCTGCCACTTTGCCTGGGCAGCGGCCAGTTCCTGGTAACTTTTCAGGGCCTGTCCGTAAGCACTGGCTGCCTCCCAGTAATCATAGCGGCGGGTCCAGGCATAGCCGATGTCGTTGTAGGCTCTGATGTAAGCCTGTTTTCGCTGTATCTCTTCGTATGACTTAGGCACCTGGGTTTGAGCCCCGGCCAAACTCTTGATAGCGTCTTGTAATTGTGCAATGCCTTCCTCCAATTTCCCTGTGTAGATCATTGCCTCTGCCTCGTACACATGGAATACTGAACGGTCCTCAGGATTGAGGGAGGCCTGCAGTCCTTTTTCCCGGATGCTGTTGGACAGGGATACGACTTGTTCATATTTTCCCATGGCCAGCAGGCGCTTCAGCCAGCGGATGGTCGCGTCGCTGTCCAAATCCTTTTTGGGTTGTATGCCATAATCGTTCAAGTACCGGAGCATTTCATCCCGGTACAGCAGGTCATTTCCAGTGCGGTGCTCAGCTATTGCTTCGTCGGAAAGACGCCTGTACTCAGCAAGTGCTTCTTGCCAGTCGAGAATGGCCCGATAATAGAGCTTCTCGGCCCTCACCGTGGGCTCATCGGCGTCCTCCCTATTCGCGTAGTATCGAACGACTATGTCGGCAATTTCCCGGAGTTCGGTGCCAAGAGCCATCAGGATGGGACTCATGACTCTGTACATCTCATCGTGCAGGAAGATCCGCCGGTCGTCTGGTCGCACCTTGACAAACGGCATGGCCTTCAGCTCGTCACAAATGCTTTCTATGTATTCTTTCTTCCATCCCAGATCCGAACGGTGTTCTTCAAGGAGCTGATGAAGCAAACCCGGCGTTACCCCCTTTCGCAAGAAGGCGACATAGGGGAGCACAATGCCAAGAGGGTCGACCATGTCCATGATCATCTTGATGAGTGTCAGATCCACAGCTTTGTCATTCGGGGGGCTTTGCAGCGGCCATTTGTCCTGCTGCTTCAGCATGGTAATGAAGGCCAGACGCAGTGGTTTCCCCCTGGACCATTCTTGAACGCTCTTGACAAATTCCGACCGGTCCTCTCGATTCTCAGGAAGGAGGTGCGCGACGCCCTCTTTCTTGAGGCTCTCATCGAGGGTCAAGAGGTATTGCTCGACTCCCTCAGGAGTAAGGGGGCCGAGTCTCCTTTCCGCTGCAGTCCCTTCCTGCAACGCTACATACCAGTTTCTTTCCAGCCTTCCCGACAGCAGGAAATGTACGTTGCTGTACTCGAAATTCTCTTGCAAAGCCCTGCGTAACCAGTCGACGATCTCCAGGCCAGCAGGCCGTTCTCCCAGCAATCTCTCTACGTCGTCCTCCTGATGAAAAAGGAGCTCCATTGTGTCGAAAAGGAACAGCAAAGAGCTTTCCGAGCCCGTGCTTGCCGCTGCGTTTTTAAAACCGCTCCAGAAAGCTTCGGATACATTTTTGCGCTGTTCCTCCAGCGGAAGAGCCGGGTATCCCTTTGCACGGGCAGAATCATACTTCTCTCGCGCCTCTTTGTATTTACTAAACAAGTCGTCACTGGATAAGTGGGCACGCAGAAAAGCGTTCTCGACCCCATTTACAACAGCTTTCTCTATCCCGCTAACCGTATGGTATCGAGGGTGGTAAATATCGAAGATACCAACCGTCAAGAATGCCCGACCCTGTTTGGTAAACTCGCCATCGCGGATGGCCTCCAGGAGGCGGGTCTTTCCGATGCCGCCCTCGCCTAGCAGGTAGAAAACTTTCTCACCCCGTTGAAAGCAGGTAAGAATATCCTGCAAAACGTCTTCACGATCAATAAGCCTTCGTGGGCGTAGATTTTTCCATACCTGTACTTTTCGTTCGCTGCTCATCGTTTCATGCCTCCGTAAGAACCTCGTGCACAAGAAAAGAGAGAAGTGCTAGAAATGCTCAATGAAATCTTCCAATTCCTGGACAAAACGCTCACCCAATAGGCACTGCATTTCTTCGTCGTCCTCAAGCTGCCTCATGAAGCCATCTCGTACTGCTCCTCCGTGGTCAGAAATGGCCTGTGTCATGCTTCCGGAGTTCAAAATAGATATAACATCTTTGATGATGACTTTCCGGGCAGCAGGGGATAACTCCTCATCCGGGGGCTGCCCCCGACTCGCTTTCTCGAGCCACGTGCGGTGGAAGAGGTACTCCAGCAAGAGTCGTGATAATATGATGGCGGACCACGCGTATTCGATCTCCTCCCGGTATACATTGACTGCAGCTTTGCACAGCTCGCGGAAGATCTTGCTGTAAATGTGTCCTTCTTCTACATCACGCCAGCGTAACTCCGCTGCTAGTGGCATTCTGATCTCGTTTGTGAGCACGTAGCCAGACATAGAATTGCTCCAGGTGATGCGAGACGTCTTACCCTTTAATTCCTCCACCAGACGTGAGTAGTCTGACCTTCCATGGGAGTCGCAGGGTTCATCGATGTTGACGGCAACCTGATGCAAGAAGCGCCCGGAAGGGAACCTCCTGAGGACAGAAGCTATGTCCAGGAACGGGCCAATCAGGCCTGGATTAGTCGTGACGCAGCGCATGTCACTTTCCTGTTCTTCTCGGAACTTTCTCAGCACCACAGCGATTTCTGCTTCATTTCGTAAGTCCGCCTTTGTCTCCCGCAAAATACGCCCCGCGAGATCGTCCCGGTTGCCTGTGTAGAAACACCGTAACTGCTCGACGGCGGACATTACATCTTCCAGATCCTTGCCCAGTTCCCTGGCTATCTCTTGGACGGATTTTTTTGCGCCATTACCCCCAGGCATAACCTATTCCCCTCCAGCCGAATACTTTGTGGGCCCCCACTCTGCAGACTACTAACGAAACTGTTCCCTTAGAGCCTGAACGGCTCCTCGTATGTTTTCCACACCGTTGGGGGAAAGCAAGAACCCCAGTTCTTGATCCTGTTCCTGGTCTTGTTTTATCAATTCGTCGATGGCATTGAGATGGTCTGTCTCGTACCAGTGCATGCTAGGATGTCTCAATGCATCCCTCAGTTTATATATAAAGTCTTCCTGAAGATCCTTCACAGCTTCTTTCCCCAGGGGTTCCAGGCGCTTTCCTTCGAGCATTCTCATTTCGTACCAAGCCGAATGATACAGGTACTCGACAGCAGCGCGCGGCAAGTTCAGGGGTGCCTGGTCCAGTTGCCAGCCATAGTAATCTTTGGCAATTGCGTGACGCCTATAAAACTCTTCTGGATTTTTTAGCCGCAACCAGGAAGCCAAAACGTAACGAGTGGTCTGGTCGACGATGTATCCCCCCCACTCGTTGCTCCACGTAATCAACGTGGTTTGCCTCAAGTTGTCAAAAATATCCTGGAAACCTGGGGCAGGTTTCTCCAGGAGAAAATTCTCTATGTCGCCATTTTGGCTTTCGTAAAAGCTTTTCCTCAAGCGGAAGAGAGTCCCTTCAGTAAAAACTCTCAATATGGAACCCACAGAGAGGTACTGGCACAGCTGCGTCATGTTCACTTCCCCAGGGAAGAGAAACAGAGACCCCATAAAGCCATCGATGACGTCTCCCAATCTCTTAGCGGCAATCTCGTTCAGGTCTGACGGGGAAACCTGCGGTCCTTTCTTTGCTACACTCCCTAATATCCCGGCGGTAGCCATGGCATGGCCCCAGGTATAGTCATGGTAGATGCGCTCGACCAGCTCTTCTCTCCGCCGATCATCTACTCCGTACTTACCGGCCAGACTGCGAATCTCGTCAGGCGTGAAGCCTTTCACCTCTTTTTGTTGCAGGCGGTAACGGACCGAGAATTCTCGCCAGCGCAGTTTGTACCTGCTGCCCAAGAGAAAAAACACTCGGTCGGTGCGTGCCAAAGGGAGGACAAGTTCTCGTTCTAGCCACCTGTGAAACTGTGGAACATAAGCGAGGTATTCTGCTGTATCCAGAATGAAAATATAGAAGATCTTATCTTTGGTTTCTCCAACTTGATTGACAACTTGAGAAAGGGGTAGTACTTCAGTACTCCTTAGCTGCCCTGATAGTTCCTTCCTAAAGCGTTCCTGGTATTCACCGGTACGCTTTTCGTCCGGCGACGTCAGTCGCTCACCTTTTTTCTGGAATACGCTCTCCTCCAAATCAATGAAGTAAACGGCAATCCTACCCTTTTTCCCCCGGGGTCGTTCTTTTGCCTCTACCTCTGCTCTCTTGAGCAACCAAGTCTTACCGACACCAGGGGCGCCGTAATATTCTAACACACTATACGGAAGAGGTTTCCCTTCCAATCCCCGATCGATATAGTTACTGATCTGATCGGCGAACTCGGGGCGCCATACAGCTTTACTTAGATCGAAATCCTCAGAACTGCTGCTGGCTAACCTCTCTGGAGGCTCCGTTGGTACTCCAAACACACAGGTTGACATTTCGGTAGTTCTTCTCCCCCGTTCATTCGCAACCCAGCTAGCGGCAAAATTAAAATAAGAAACAGCTACGTCTTTGCAGGCTGTAGCGTAATGGCTTTCTACAGCTTACTTCCAAGACGGTGCCAACCAACACAAAAGGGCGAAAAATAAAAACGCCGTAACGCGAGATAGCGCCGGCGTTAGAAGAACGAATTTATCCCTAACACCAAGTAAAAAGATATCCGTAGCAGTCGTCAACGAAGGGACAATCGATTGGCATCCCGGGACCTACAATCCCCATACATGGGTCAGTTTCCCTATCTTCCCTGATCTGTCTCAAATAGAGCTATTGCCGCCAGTAAAAGCGCCTATATGCGGGCCGACAAGCCGACTTACGCTATGTTGCCGACAGTACCAGGCCCTGACCTGAGTAGATAATCTTTATTATACTTCGTTGATCGATGTTGACCTGACAAACCACTGGCCATCAAATGACACCAACCTGACAAGTTCCTGTCATTTACCCGCGGGTTTCTGGCACAGGCCCTGGCACTCCCAAATGGGGTCCGCTCTACTGCCGTAGTAAGCTTCCAGCAAGTGTGCCAGATCCTTGTAGCTCACCTTACAACTTTCCTGATGTGCATGCGCGCAGCGGGCCGCAGCCTGCACCAACAGGTGCCTTCCCAATGCCACCAGGCAGCGTGGTGAGCCTTTTGCCAGAGAAACGAGATAGTGATCCAGATCGCATGGCCTGCCGTTGGAATCGTAAGCTACGAACCCGCCTTTGATCTCGTCGTCACCAACGAGGCTTGCTAGGGAAGCGTCGGCACGTTCAAGAACCCCCAATCGCCTGTGCAACAAACGCAACAGGTCTTCGTCGCTCCATTCCAGTGTAATAGTGCCTATTGCGGTTCCCGTCGTGGGCAAAGCGGCCTCCACATAAGAGCGTAGCCTTTCAGGCAGGATGAGCTTAAAGAAAACATCTGAATGGCGAAAGAGTGCTACATCGCTGAAGAGGGGCAACAGAAAAGCCCACGCGCTGTCGATGTCTTGATTCCCTTGCAAAAGCTCCTCCACCTCGCTGATCATGACATAGCAGCTCGATCCGCGAGATGCGTGGTGATAGACCCAATCCCGTACATCTTGGTGCAATGTCCGATACACCAGAGGGGACCTGTAATGCTGTACGTTGCCCTCGACACCAAGGATGTTCTCCAAAGTATGTGACAGCCATGTTTTCCCACTGCCCGGACTACCAAAGACAACCAGGTGAGCAGGTTGTGATAAGTATTCCAGGAAACGCTCTGGAATGCTTGGCCACTCTGTCCATTCTTCCGACGAGGCATTCTCACCAAGTCGGAAAGGAAACCGCCTCAATGCCAGGAATTTAGCCGCTTCCTCCTCAGGAATACGAAATAGAGTAGGTGCTGTCGGCCTTGTCAATGTGCACCCCAAGTGTACCACCCATAGCCGGGTGATGTGTACCACCCATAGCCGGGTGGTGTGTGCCACCCATGTTCGGGTGGTGTGTGCCACTGGAACCAGTCGAACCCCTTTCGCGAAAATGGTTCCACCCCTTCATCCAGCCATGTCCTGTTGCTCCTCACGGCAAGCGTGGTTTCTGACTTACGGTTTCTTCGATTCAGCAGGCGAAGCTGCACTCTCGCCAGTGACCTCCTTCCCGCGGCTACGCTGCCTGTAGCTCTCGCCGCGAATGGTGATGGTGTGAGCGTGGTGGGTGAGCCTGTCCAGGGCAGCGCTGGCAAGAAGGTCGTCGTGAAACACTTCAGCCCACTCCCGGAAGGCCCTGTTGCTGGACACTATCACAGACCCACGCTCGTACCTCCCGCTGATGATCTCGTACAAATCCTGTGACTCCTGTCCCGTGAGAGGATACAGCCCGAAGTCATCCAGGATCAGGAGATCCACCTTCAGAACCTTCGCCAGCATCCGGGAGTACCCACCATCGGCTCTGGAAGCATGCAGGCCCTTCAGCAGGTGGTGCAAGGGGTAGGAGAGCACCTTCATCTCCCGCTTCAACGCCTCTACCCCCAATGCGTTGGCGAGATGGCTCTTCCCCACGCCGGTGGGGCCGGAGAAGAGCACATTCTCATGCCGCATCACGAAGGTGCAGGTTCCCAGGTC
>WFSD01000342.1 GCA_015486235.1 Anaerolineae bacterium | reverse complement strand
ATATACCCGGATACCGGATCATCGAGGAGATAGGCCGCGGCGGGATGGCGGTGGTGTACAAAGCACTGCAGATCAGCCTGGGGCGCTATGTGGCGCTCAAGGTGCTCAACCCATATCTTGCTGCCGAGCCAGAGCTGCTAAAGCGATTTCAGCGGGAAGCCAGGGCTGCAGCAGTAATGCGACACCCTAACATAGTGACCATTTACGACGTGGGGGAAGCCAACGGCTGGTATTTCATAGCGATGGAGTACGTGGAAGGGAAATCGCTGAAGGAGTACCTGAGTGAAAAAGGGCCACTGTCTCCCGAAGAAGCCATCCGCATATTGAAGGACGTCGCCTCTGCACTGGACTACGCCCACAAGCAGGGCTTTGTGCACAGGGATGTGAAGCCAAGCAATGTGCTGATAGACGCGGAAACGGGTAGGGCATTGCTGACGGACTTTGGGGTAGTAAAAGCGTTGCACGAGGGGACGCAATTGACGCGCACGGGCACGTTCATCGGGACGGTGCAATATTCTTCCCCGGAGCAGATACAGGGGAGGGAGGTTGGGGTGAAGTCGGACCTGTACTCGTTTGGGATCATGGCATATGAAATGTTTAGCGGGCGCCCGCCGTTCGAAGGGGCCGTGGCTGCGGTGATGCATGCACATGTGTACGAGCCTATTCCGCCGCTGGGCAGTAGCAGGAGAGGACTACCTGAAAGGCTGGATGTTATCTTTGAGAAGATGCTGGCAAAATCACCCGGAGTCCGATATGAGAGCGCCACGGAGTTTATAAGGGATTTAGAAAGCCTTTTCCTGAAGGTGGATAATCCTCTGGTCCCGGTTGCTCCGCTGAGCGCCGTTCGAACAAAGCAAAAAAGACGTAGCGCTCAGCGTAGAGAAGATGGTAAGATGGTTGGGGTAGAAAGTAGAGAAGCATCCGGCGAGAATATATCAATAGTAGGCACTTCTTCTGCTACTGTAACGTCTAGTGAAGGTTACTGGTCTGGCGCTTTATTCGGGTATCGACCTTTCATGTTGACAATCTGGGTATACAACCATGCTAATATCGGGAGGTGGAAAGGCCTTGAAGTCTTGGTTAAACTGGTGCTAATTATGATGACGCTTCCTATTGACTTTGATCTTACCATAGCAATTGGCATAGGAGTTGTCTTGGGTCACTGGTTCGGATCCACCGTTCGCAACATATATTATGGGATACTCATCATAGTATTTATTGTCTATATGTTCAGGTCTCAGTAAACAGAGCGCTCAGTTGTGCGGTACAGGAGGTATGTGAAATGATGAGTACAACTGCTCTCACAGGACAGGTCATAGGCGGAAAGTACAGGATAGACGAAAGGATAGGCCGCGGCGGGTTCGCCACGGTGTATAAAGCCTACCAGTTGTCGCTGGGGAGGCCTGTGGCCATCAAAGTCCTGGAAAATCCGGAGTACATCAAGCGTTTCGAGATGGAGGCGGCAATTGTGCTGAGCCTTCGCCATCCCAATATCGTCCACGTGCTGGACATACGGAGGTACGAAGACCGATATTTCATCGTCATGGACTATGTGGACGGTCCTTCCCTGAAGCAGGTTCTTGATGAAAGGGCGGGGGGGCAAGACGTGGCCGCTGCGGAAGGCGACGACTCAGAAGACGCTACCAGGCTCAAGGAGGACGTAACCCGGCTTCGCAACTCCGACGATGATGGAGACCGCACGATTCTCAAGGGTGCTGGCGATGGGCCGCCTCACGTGCCGGAGGCTACCATCCCGGGACAGCCCCCGCTATCACCCGGTGAAGTTGCCAAAATCGCCCTGGACATAAGCAGTGCCCTGGGCTATGCGCACCGCAAAGGGGTCGTGCACAGGGATGTGAAGCCGGCGAATATCCTGATCTCCCCCGAGGACAAGGCCATGCTCACGGACTTTGGGATAGCAAGAGTGATGATGAGCCCCGGGATGACGCAGACGGGCATGATGATCGGCTCCATCCCGTACATGAGTCCGGAACAGCTTCGTGGGGAGAAGGTAGACGGCCGTTCCGACATATACTCCCTGGGAATAGTGATGTACGAATTGCTCGCGGGGGTACCGCCGTTCACCGGCACATCCACCGAGATCATGCAGAAACACCTGACGGAGGTGCCGCTTCCCCCCGGCGAGGTGGCGGATGGCGTTCCGGACGCGCTTGACAGGATAGTCCTCAAATGCCTGGAGAAAGAGCGGGAGAAGCGGTACGAATCTGTCGATGCGCTGGCGGAGGACATCAGGAGTGCTGTGCAGCCGGCTTCTTTGTTGGGCTTGATAGGGAGAGCGCCTGCCGCAGAGAAGAAAGGGGAGAAAGAGGAACATCGAGAGGAGCACACTTACTTCATGTGCCCGGATTGCTGGTACGTGTTTCCCGTGCCTGTGGGAGCGCAATCCGCCCCGTGCCCTGCGTGTGGGACTATCGTTCAGGCGAAGCAGAGCGAATCCCTGCGGAGCGACGAGATCAGAGCAGCGAAGAAGTTCGTGTCTCAATTCGATCTCGGCATGGATTTCGAGGCCGACGTCAGGAAACACGAGTACAGCAAGCGGGTTGTCCCGGTGCTCAAGGAGACGTACAAGAAGCAGACCGCTGCCTGGGAAAAGGCTATCGGCAAAGGGAGTGTGGTGTCCCCTCTGCAGAAAGACAGGGTCAAGCGGAAGGCATCTGCAGTGCTGGAGACGGTGAAGTCTCTTTTCAGTGCTGCAAAACTCTGGAACTATTCAGTGGTATCGGCATTCGTAGTGTCTGGATCGCCGGAAGAAGCACTGAATCATACTTTCGAGGGGGATGGGCTTAAGCTTCCGGATGATGTGGTGATCGCTATACCACTAGACGAGGAACGGCAGAGGAAGAAGCACGTGAACGGCCTGCTGGGGAGGGCGTATCAGCTCCTGGGCCTTTACCATACCATCAAAGGTGCTCGCGGGAAGCAGCATGGCAAAATGAAGGATGAGTACGAGACGGCGGAGAAATGGTTCCGCCAGGCAGTCGGTGCCTTTGGAGACGAGCACCCCAATCACTCCGTGTCCGCCGAACTATCCCGGTCTCTGGCAGGACTTTTGGGACACTACTTCGAGGACGGCAAGGAGTATGAAGCTGAGATCGAAAAGCTGAAGCCCAACGTCTCGGAGCTTTCCCCGTCCATGCCATGGATCGAGAACGACCTGGAGGTAGCCGAGACATATGAAGGTGCCCACGAGCGGTTCCGGCGATCGATATCTGGCCTTCAGGAACGGATTGATCATTTGTTGGACGAGGCTCAAGGCATACTGGACAGCAGGGACAAACGAATAAGCCAGTTGGAGGATGATGAGAAAGTTGTCAGGAGCAGGTTGGATCGGGAACAAAAGAAAATCCAGGAGAATTATGAGCACAGAGTGTCTTCGGTCAAAACTCTTCATACCTGGATCATAGTGGCGATTGCCCTAGCCCCGTTGTTGATAGCGATGTCTGCAGCTAAGGCTCTTCCTTTGCTTTTCGAGTCCCTTTTCACGGGCATGACTACGGAGGAAATTTTCGGGGAAGTTTTGCTCTCCATTTCAGCAGGTTATCTCCTGGGTAAACTGACCAAGGGTGTGCCGGAGTGGATAGACCCGGCACTTGTCGGGTACATAGCCGTTGTATGCGGATTCAGACTGGTTCCCTGGCAGGTAGCGGTATGGCTGATACTCTGGGCGATCGCTCTATACGTTGCGCATCTGTCCGCCAAGGGCCATGGTACTTTTTGGAAAGGCTCTCTTCTTGCCAGTATCGTGTTTGCCGGTGCTCTGGCTGCCTCCATGCCTCTCAGAATCATAGACATGGCAGTCATGCTTGTCGGTGCTTTGGCCGGGTTTTATGTTCAGAAAGAAGTGGTTCAGGTGGAGTATGAGGCGCTGAAACACCGCGGGGAGCGCCT
>WFSD01000341.1 GCA_015486235.1 Anaerolineae bacterium | reverse complement strand
GGCTAGGCGGCGAAAGGATCACGAGCCTCCACACACTTCCGCAACCGATCCGCTATCTCCTCTGCACTGCCAGCGAGACGCTCTACCTCAGAACCTGACGCCTCCAGCCTGGATGCATCCTCCGTGCTTACGTACGACTCCCCTCCGATGATGGTCACCCTCTTCGCGGACGAGGCATCACCCACAGAAAAGCCAAAAGCGGGCATGAACGCCAGCAGATAGTCTATGGAGACCAGCAAGTTCGTAGTCGTTCCAGGCACATTTTCTTTCCCAAAAAGGACGTAATGATCCGATGTCTTGGTCACAGATTCCTTCCTCTATTTTTCCAAATCCTGCAGAACAGCTGTTGATCCGCTACAGGTGTGAACCTGCTCCCTACCACCTCACTTCAGGTCGTCTGCGTACCCTGTCGGACGAATTCCTCCAGGGCATAGAGACCACCGGACAAACGACGCACCACACACCCCGCTTTCTCCAAGTCCTGCTCTTCCTGGGCGCTTATCACATCCTCTCCGCCTATGATCACTACACTCGAAGCGTGCTTCGCTTCCTCCAACGAAAACCCGATAGATGCGCCCAACTTCCGTGCATACGGCAGCACAAGCAACATCCTGGTGCGTAGGTTCGGGCTCCCATCCCCACCAAGCAAAAAATACCTGGCGATGGTCTTCGCGGGCGTTGGAGGTTCCAGTTCGATATCGGGCACTGTGGTTGTGCTCGCCCCGTCGTTCTCTATCCCCGCTGTCTCCTTGCCGCCCACACTCAGCGAGTAGACGCCACGCGGCAGGTGATCGAAACTGAAAGACCCATCGTCAGCAATGGCGGTGGTGCGGTCCCAACCATAGGTACTACTGTGAAGCACAATCTCAGCACCCTCAGGGGCATTCTTCACCGTGCCAGCTATCTTGCCCTGGACGGGGAAAGTGATGGTGACCCGATTCTGCCCATCCAGGGAGATATTGTCGGCCATCGAGCCCACACCGACAAGATCCAAAGAGTAAATGCCCGAAGGCAGATTGGTAAACTCGAAATGGCCGTCGTCGCCCAGCGTCGCGCTCCAGCTTTTGCTGTCTTTTCGCAACACCACTCCCTGGCCAGGCTCGCCACCCGGCACATCGCCTACCACCTGACTGTTGGAGAAACTCGGTGAGAAGAGCGGCTGGAGCTGGAAGTTGACTTCGTAACTGACCACCTGGCCTTCCTGCCCTGGGGCGTGGGCGGTATCCAAGCCGTCGGCCGTATCGCTTTCCCAATCGCCCTGGACGACACGCACCTCGAAGAGGCCTGCCGTGTGGAAAAATTCATAGTATCCATGAGGCTTGGAAACGAAGGACCCCGTGGTGGCAGTGGGGAAACGGGTACCCGCTGCGGCGCCCTCCCATCTCATTTCCAGCTTGATCCCATCCAGCGGGTCGCCGTGTTGATCCGTAACAGTCCCCCAGAACAGGCTCCTTCCCTGATTTTCCTCAGGAGGCACGAGGCGCTTGGTCACCACCCGATAGATGAACGTGGGAACGGAGGGTACAACTATGTTCACCGCGTACTGATCTTCCCCTTTTATCGTGATCGGCACCCGTTGGCCATCAACTGCCAGAACATAATCCCCTTGGGCCTCGACGAGCATGGTATAAGAGCCGTCGTCCTGAGTAACCGCATCCGCCACCACATCGCCGGCTTCCAGGGATAGTATCAATTTTCGCCCGGCTAGAGGAGCTCCCTCGGAATCCAAGACCGAACCGTGGAGATCGGCATGTGCAGACGGCGTGAGGCCTTCCAGATCAATGTGGGTAGCTTCTCCAGCCTCTACCACCAGAGAGGGCTTCACGACGCCGCGCCACCCTGCCGCCAGGTTGTAAACACCTGGTTTCACTTTGTCGAAATCATAAGCGCCCTTGTCGTCGCTATCGGCGGTGTACATGGTTTTCTCGCCAGATCGCAGTTCCAGCGAAATGGAGAGGGGAATCCCATTTCGATCCTTCACAGTTCCAGACACCACGCCCCACCCGCCGCTTTCCGAGATGCGGCTGTGGGTCGGGATCGATTTCAACCTTGATACAGCAGGCAGTTCACCCTGCAGGCCAAACGTATCGTTCCACCAATCAGTGTACCACGACTGGCTCTCCCACATTGCCGACAAAAAGCCTATTTTGTTGTTCGCCAGGAGCCAGTGGCACATGCAGAAATAGCTCTCAGGCGCCGTCCCGCCATTGATGTTCCCGGTGCCCTGCACGTACTCCGTTATCGCGGCAACCATGTCGGCATGGGCATGCGGGGTGATCCTGGGGTACCTCCTATCCTCCCGCCAGCCCACTACCGGCCCTCCTTCGGTGCTCAGGATGGGCACAGGGAACCCGAGGGTCTCGCGGGCGATCTCGTCCGTCAGCTTCAAAGCCAGGAAGCAAGAGGGATCATCGTGGATGGTAGCGCCAGGGTTTTTGTCCTCCTCGCGCCATTTATTTATGGTTTCCATCGGCTGTTTATCCCATGCCCACGGCCCAAGGTCCTCGTATTCCTCCCGTGTCAGGGGCGAGCCTTTCTGGTTTACATCGTCATAGGGATAGTCGAGCGGGTGGTTCAGCGTATAGTTGTGTATGGCGATCCACGCTCCGGCCTCGAAAATGTCGGAACGGCCGCGCTCCACCACCCTGGCAATGCCGTTCACTTTCCTCCCGATCGTCATGGCAGGGAACGCCGGAAGCCCACCCAAAACGAGGATTCGGTCTGCGTCGTAAATGAAGTTGTCCGCCACTATGTCGAGCCAGTTGGGCGGGCGGTGGTTGTTCTGCCATTCCGACGCCAGGTCCGGCTCGTTATTGGTCTCGAAATAGCGCACGCCGAGTGCAACGAGCTCACGGATGGTTTTTTCCTCGCGACCGCGGATATGACCCGGGTTTGGCTGTGGCCGATAGAGCCGGACGACCGGCATTATTCCGGCGTCCAGAAGCTTCTTACAGACTTCTTTGGAAGACCCACCGCCATCGTCCAGTATTTTCACCCACTTGATTTTCATGGCGGTAAGTTCGCGTATCCAGAAAGCCAGGTCATTCCCAGTGGGATGGTACACGCTTGCGGACCAGTGTATGCCTCGCCCGTTGTCATCGGGTGGTCTAGGATAGTCTTCCAGGCGCATTTTTGCCTCCTCGACCGTATCTCTCACCACAATGGCTTCATTGAACTTTTGACAATCGGGTTGCCCTGCTGGGCTGAGTTTTTCGCCTTGTAGGCAGGAGAGAAGGGGTGGTACATCCTGTGGTCGGGCTTCGCCCGACCACAGGATGTACCCTTTCTTCCCAGTCATGTGCCAGCCGTGAAGCCCGAGAAAACTCCATTTTCGCTTTGTCAAAAGTCCAATGGCTTCAGTAACCCGCCAAT
>WFSD01000340.1 GCA_015486235.1 Anaerolineae bacterium | reverse complement strand
TGTTCATCACCATCCCGCAGGTGGTCAAGGGGATGGAACATATCAGCAACTGGGAGTCGGCTCTGATAGCGTTCATCCTCTTCACCTCCACCTACATCGGCGAGATCGTGCGGGCGGGTATCCAGTCGATAGACAAAGGCCAGTGGGAGGCAGCGCACTCGCTGGGAATGAGCTACTGGGTGACAATGACTCAGATCATCCTACCTCAGGCCATCAAGCGAATGATCCCTCCGACGGTGAGCCAGTTCATCGCTTTGTTCAAGGACACGTCGCTCGCGTACTACATCGGCGTGATCGAGTTCTTCCGAACCATTACCATCACCTACAACCGGGAGTACAACGCCACTTTCTCCCTACTCCTCTTCGGAGCGCTCGTGTACTTCATCTTTTCCTATGCCATGAGCATAGGCTCGGAGAAACTGCGGAAAAGCATGGGGGCACAAGAAACCACCTAAGGAAATGCTGATCTGCTTCACAAAAGGTTAGTTGTCGGTGTATTTCTTGGTTTCTTGTCATGCTTCCCGCCAACAGAAAGGGGGTGATCCAAGGGACAAGACAGCTGATTTGATCGGGAGAAGTTTATATTTATTTGTCTTAGACAGCCAAACACTTTTTAATCCCAAGAGAAAGGAGCGAAATCGATGAAGAAGAAATTGATCCTCTTGCTGATTGTGCTTGCCATGGTGGCTGTGTTGCTGCCCGGATGCTCCAAGCAGGGTGCCCGCACATCCGGTAAGGAATGCACCATCACTTTGGGGGCTGCCCTTTCCCTCACCGGCAAGTATGCCAAGGAAAGCGAATACGCCAACAACGGCTACAACCTGTACGTGGATGAGATCAACAAGAAAGGCGGAATCAAGGTCGGCAACAAGATGTGCAAGGTCGCTCTGAAGGTCTACGACGACGAGAGCAAAGCGGAGCGGAGTGCCCAGCTTATCGAAAAACTGATCACCGAGGACAAAGTCCAGTTCCTCCTTGGGCCTTACGGCTCTGGAAACACCTACGTCACTACCGCCATCGCTGAGAAATATAAGGTCCCCATGGTGGAGGCTAACGGTGCCGCCACGAAGATCTTCAACCGCGGCTTCAAGTATTCCTTCGCCGTTCTGACTCCGGCACCCTACTACCTGCGGGGCATCATCGACCTGGCCCTGGATCAGGACCCCAACCTGAAAACCATCGCCATCGTGGCGGAGAACGGCGCTTTCGCGCTGGAGGTGGCCACTGGAGCCAAGGATTATGCTGAGGAGAAGGGGCTTCAGGTGGTCTATTTCGACAGATACGCCAAGAACGCCAAGGATGTCTCCTCCTTGATCACCGCCATCAAAGGGGAGAAACCGGACATCCTCCTGGGGGCCGGACACTTGCAGGATACCTTGCTTATCGTGAAACAGGCGAAAGACCTGAATCTGTCCCCCAAGGTGATGGGGTTTAGCGTCGGGCCTACGGCGCCGGATTTCCGGAGAGCTCTGGGGAAGGATGCTGACTACGTGTTCGGGGCAGCCCAGTGGACGCCGGAACTGAAGATCAAGAGTGATGACGTGTTCGGGACCCCGCAGAACTTCGCCAAGCTGTATAAGGCGAAATATGGAGAGGTGCCTCCGTACCAGGCGGCGGAGTCCGCAGCGGCCGTCATTGCCTACCAGAAAGCCATAGAGGCGGCGGGTTCTCTGGATCGCAAGAAAGTCCGGGATGCCCTGGCGAATCTGGATTACATGTCCTTCTTTGGCAAGCTGAAGTTCAACGAGAGAGGGATGAACGTTTACAAGCCCATGGCGGTAATGCAGAACTACACCGACGGCAATCTCTACACTGTGTGGCCCAAAAAAGCGGCCACTAAGCCGCCTCTCTACCCATTCAAGCCATGGGGTCAGAGGTAAAGGGACCTACAGCGGCCTGGGGAAGCCCAGGCCGCAATGCGATGGGTAAGGGAAACGCAAAGGCGCAAAGATGACTGCACTGGGAAAAAGCTTCACCACTGGGCAGGGACAAGCCCTGTCCCTGCCGCGTCATTCTGAACCGAAGTGAAGAATCTTGCAATACTCTGGACAAGCCAGAGGTGTCTGGAAGGAGAGCGTTCAAGATTTTTCCTCGCTAGCGCTCTTACTAAGAAACAAAATACGTAAACATGAGCTATCAACCAACGGGGGTGTTAGTTTTCTAGCATCCACCGGATGAATCCGGCTCTTTAGGCGGGCTGACGCCCGCCGAACAGGGCGTTGTGTCGCTCAGAGCGTCCCTACGTCGAAAGAACGCCCTCTGCGCGGGCAACGCTCTGGTCGGCGCCGAAGGCGCATCAAGTGCCGAATTCATTCGGTACTGCAGATGTCAACACAACATTCTTGTCGGGTTCAACGGCGGGCGCAGCGCCGCTGTGCCCCTACTAACGGGCAGATTGTTTCTTTCCGTTTGGGCAGCGCCACACGCTGTGGATTCACTCGGAATGACGAAAAGGGTGTAAAAGTAGGTGAAGCCATCTGTCTCGACCTGGGCGAGTTAGCAATGTACCTGTGGTGGGGCGAGGACGAGCCTTGCCCCCGTTGATGATGTTCTTTCCCTGGGATAGTCAACTCGGGAGAGATTGAGTTTCCGAGCGCTCTCAAATGCCTTTGTGCCTTTGCTGCCCTCGCGGCTTTGCGTTGGACAAAGTATCCTATCGCCAGGAAGTTTCTTAGTAGGAGGTAAAAGTGAACTATGAAATAGGACAGGGAGTGGTCAACGCACTCCTGCTGACTGGCACTCTTACACTGGTCGCCATCGGATTTTCGATCGTGTGGGGTGTTCTGAATATCATCAATATCGCCCATGGAGCTTTCATCATGCTGGGGGCCTACATCACTTACTGGCTCTTCACCTTGTACGGCGTGGATCCGTTCCTATCGATCCCGATTTCTATGGCCCTCATGTTCATTCTGGGATACGTCATTCAGAGGTATCTCATAAACCTGGTGATCAGAGCACCATTGTTGGTTACGTTCTTGCTGACATTCGCGCTGGAGATTGTGATAATCAACCTGGCGACGGTGTTCTGGAAAGGGGATTTCCGATCCGTCACGACTTCCTACTCCGGCGCTGGATTCGCCATCGGGCACGTGCAAGTCCCGTACGTCAGGCTGGCGGCGTTCGTTATATCCCTGCTCCTCACGGGGTTGCTGCACGTGTACATGACCTACACCAAGCAGGGGAATGCCATCCGGGCCACCGGCATGGACATCGGCGCCGCCCGCCTGCAGGGAGTGAAGATCGCCCACACTTACGCCTTGACTTTCGCCCTGGGAGCAGCCCTGGCGGGAGCTGCAGGCAGCCTTATAAGCGTCAGCTTCCCCATCTCGCCCACCATGGGGGGCGAGTACACCCTTCGGGCCTTCGTCATCTGCGTCCTGGGAGGGCTGGGCAGCATACCGGGGGTGCTGGCCGGGGCGCTGATCTTCGCTTTCATCGAGGTGTTCAGCGGGGTGTATGCTCCGGGGCTCAAGGAAGCCATCGCCCTTTTCGTCATGGTGCTGGTGCTCATAGTGCGGCCCAGCGGCATAGCGGGCAAGGCTTTCTATCATTGAGATGGAGGAAACCCTATGAAATTAACCAGATTTGATAAACTTTTTGGGGGAGGAAAAGGAATACTCCTGATCCTGGCCGTGGCTTTCATCCTGATCCTGGCATTGGTGCCCTTGTTTGCCTCCGGGTTCTGGATGAGGACTTTGACCATGATTTTCCTCCTGGCGGCGATGGCCGAAGGGTGGAACTACATAGGTGGGTACACCGGTTACGCTGCTTTCGGCAACGTGGCGTTCTTCGGCGTCGGTGCGTATGGCACGGCACTGGCGATGCTCAGGCTTCATTTCCCGTTCTTCCTGGCGATGCTCGTCGGCGTGCTGGCGGCCATGGCTTTCGCCGTGATCATCGGGCTGCCGGTCCTCCGGCTGAAAGGGCACTACTTCGCCATCGCCACCGTAGCGCTCGCCACGGCAGCGGGCGAGCTGGCGGATTTCTGGACGAGCTTTACCGGAGGCGCAGCAGGACTCACGTTGCCCTTTTTCAGTCCACTGAAATGGAGCAATCAGTTCTTCTACTACCTTTCGCTGCTCCTGGTGATATTCGGCTTGTGGCTCACCTATTTCGTGATGAACCGGAAGCTCGGGTATAGCTGGGTGGCCGTCCGGGAAGACGAGGATGCAGCGAAGATGATGGGGATCAACACCACCTGGGCGAAGGTCTCCGCTTTTGCCCTGAGCGCCCTGATGGCCGGAGCCGCCGGTGCCATCTACGGCTACTGGAGCACTTTCGTGCTGGCAGAGGAGGTCTTCAAGATAGACTACACCCTCCAGATGATCCTCGCCACAGTGCTGGGCGGCCCTGGAACCATCCTCGGAGCTTTCATCGGGGCGTTCCTGTACTACATTCTCATCACCCTGCTGGTCTTCTTCTTCCACGTGGGTGAGTTCCACGAGACCATTCTGGGAACCGTCATCATCCTGGTGATGGTTTTCACCCCCCAGGGGATAATGGATTTCCTGAGCGGGAAGAAGAGACTGACGATATCGAGCCTCCTCGAGAACATTCGGATGCACAGGGTATAGCCATGGAAAAAGAAGTCGTTCTGGAAGCGCAAAGGGTCACGAAGCATTTCGGCGGCCTGGCGGCGGTGCAGGAAGTGAGCATGAAGATCTACCGGGGGGAACTCCTCGGGTTGATTGGCCCCAACGGCGCCGGAAAGACCACTTTCGTGAATGTGATAACCGGCATGCTCCCCATCACGAGCGGAAAAGTTCACTTCAAAGGGAAAGACATAACCGGCTGGTCTGCGTACCGGATAGGCCGGATCGGGATAGCCCGGACTTTCCAGATCGTGAAGCCGTTCCGCGGCATGACGGTTCGGGAGAACGTGGCTGTGGGGGCCATGTTCGGACACAAAGGGAAGGAACGCTCTACCAAAGACGCCCTCCGAAAGGCGGACGAAGTCCTGGATTTCGTGGAGATGTCCCATCTGCGGGACAAGCACGCCGATGAGCTCACCCTTCCGTACCTGAAACGGCTGGAGCTGGCGAAAACCCTGGCGATGGAACCGGAACTCCTGTTCCTCGACGAAGTAATGGCCGGGCTCAACCCGAAGGAGATCGAGTCCGCTATGGAACTCGTGCGCAGGGTCAACCAGCAGGGGATCACCCTTCTGGTCATCGAGCACGTGATGAAAGCCATCGCCGGTGTGACCGAGCGGGTTTTCGTGCTCAATTTCGGTATGGAGCTGGCCCAGGGCACGCCGGAAGAGGTGTTGAACCATCCGGAGGTCATCAAGGCTTACCTGGGCGAGAAGTTCGTCGAGCGCCAGAAGCGCCAGCAGCAGCTCCGGGCTAACGGGTGATGGAGGGACGAATATGATGCTCGAAGTCAAAGACCTGAACGTGGGATACGGCGATGTGCAGGTTCTGTGGGACGTGAGTCTGGAGGTTGGCGAGGGAGAGGTGGTGGCGCTGGTAGGCTCCAACGGCGCGGGCAAGACTACGCTTCTCTACACCATCTCCGGCCTGCTGCACCCCATGTCCGGGACCATAAAATTCATGGGCAAGGAGATCGCCGGGATGCCTTCTGAGCATATCGTGGACCTGGGGATAACGCAGGTCCCCCAGGGCCGGAGGCTCTTTGCCGGGATGACGGTGAAAGAGAACATCATGATGGGCGCCTACCTTCGAAAGGACAGGGGACAGGTAAAGCGGGATTTCCAGTTCGTGCTGGACCTGTTCCCCCGGATGGCGGAACGGCTCAACCAGCCCGCCGGCAGCCTTTCCGGAGGTGAGCAACAGATGTGTGCTGTGGCGCGGGGGCTCATGTCCGCGCCCAAGCTGCTGATGATCGACGAGCTTTCCCTGGGCCTCGCTCCCATCATCGTGGAGAACATCTACGAGGTGGTCAGCCAGGTCATCATGCGTGGAACAACGGTGCTCATTGTAGAGCAGGACGTGCTCCTGGCCCTGGAGCAGGCGGACAGGGCGTATGTGCTGGACGTGGGGCACATCAGGATGAGCGGCCCGGCGAAAGAACTCATGGACAATCCCACCATCAAAGAGGCTTACATGGGCATGTGAGCAAGCCGGACGTGCGGGGGAACGCATGAAGGGTAGGCAACACAGTTTGCCTGCCCTCTTTTTTCGCAAACCGAGTTCGGAGCTTTCGAAGCGAACCGAAAGCCCAAAATCCTCTCAGGAATTGCTTGGTGGCGCTCAAAACCGATGGTATGGCGCTGTTTTTACCCTCTCCTACCTCAGGTCGAGGACGAGTCTTGCCTCTACGCTCCCGTTTGCGCAGGCTGAGTAGGGGCGACCTGCAGGTCGCCCCTGCCGTTCCAGCGGGCGAGGACGAGCCTCGCCCCTACGCACCGGCAATAAGAAGCTTAAAGGGTGTCATGGTGGAGCGGACTAACAGTCCGCTCTACAAAATTCGCCATCAGCGGCGGCGCAAGCAGCGTCGGAAACGGCTCAAGAGAGCAATTTCCACGCTATTTGCCAGTTTCCCGCGATGCAGCATTGCCCGTGGCACCTGGGGTGATAGGAGAGGGCAAAAGGCAGTCCTCGCCCTTGCCCAAGCGAAGTTATCCCACTGCTTTTGAGCGCCACCAATTTTTACATCCGGGAGGGTGAGGTGTACACTATGGCGGAGGACGGTCGGTCGATCCTTTGCCATTTCACGCCGAGTCATCGGATCATTTCGTGAAAGGAGCTAGCCTATGCCACAACAACGTTCTTTGCCTCTGGAAAGAGTTCGTGTAGTGGATTGCTCCCGCGTCCTTGCGGGGCCTTACGCCGCCATGGTATTGGGAGACATGGGCGCCGACGTGATAAAAGTGGAGCGCCCTGGCTCCGGAGACGATACCCGCCGATGGGGCCCGCCGTTCACCGGCGGCGAAAGCGCCTACTACCTCTCCATCAACCGGAACAAGCGGAGCATCACCTTGAACCTCAAGAGCGAGGAGGGAAAGAAAATCCTGAAGGAACTCGTCGCCGGTGCCGACGTGCTCATCGAGAACTTCAAGCACGGCGATTTCGACCGGATGGGCATCGGCTACGAGGAACTGCGGAAGGTGAACCCCGGCCTGATTTACTGCTCCATCACCGGGTACGGCGCATCCGGCCCTTACGCTTCCAAGCCCGGATACGACTTCATGATCCAGGCGGCAGGCGGGATCATGAGCATCACCGGGCCCGCCGACGGGGAACCGTACAAAGTTGGTGTGGCCATCGTGGACGTGACGGCCGGGCTATACGCTGCCAATGCCATCCAGGCCGCCCTCCGCTACCGGGACGGGACCGGGCAGGGGCAGCGGGTGGATGTGTCCCTCTTCGAATCGCAGATCGCCTGGCTCATCAACGTGGCATCGGCGTACCTGGTTTCCGGCGAGAAGCCGAAGCGCTACGGCAACGCCCATCCCAGCATCGTCCCGTACGAAACGTTCCCCACCGCCGACGGGTACATCGCCGCGGGCGCGGGGAACGACTCCCAGTTCCGCCGGTTCTGCCATGCCCTGGGCCTGGACGAACTACCGGACCATCCCAGGTTCCGCACGAACCCGGACAGGGTGAGGAACAGGGACATCCTGATCCCCATGCTCCGGGAGCGGTTCCGGACCAGAACCACCGACGAATGGCTCGAAGTGCTGGAGGCGGCGAAAATCCCATGCGCTCCCATCAATTCTCTCGACAAAGTGTTCGCACACCCGCAGGCGAAAGCCAGGGAGATGGTGGTGGAGGTGCCCCATCCGACCGCGGGCACGGTGAAGCTGGTGGGTCTGCCGTACAAGCTTTCCGAAACACCCGTCGGCATCTACCGCCATCCGCCTCTCCTGGGTGAGCACACGGAAGAGGTGCTGGGCGAACTTGGCTACTCTTCGGAGGAGATAGCGAACTTGCGGGAGAAAGGAGTGATTTGAGCCAATGGAGACCATCACCTGGGCGGAAGTAGACCTGGACGCGATTGCCGAGGACGTCAGGAACCTGAAAGCCCACGTGGGGTCGGACACGATGTTGATGGCCGTAGTGAAAGCCAACGCCTACGGCCACGGCGCGGTGCCGGTGGCCCGTGCAGCGCTGGAGGCGGGCGCCGACCGGCTGGCGGTCAACCGCGCCGAGGAAGGCGTGGCGCTGCGGAAAGCCGGGATCGACGCCCTCATCCTGCTCCTGGGGCCGAGCCTGCCATCCCAGGCCGAAGCCATCGTGGAGCACGGTCTGACTCCCACCGTCATTTCCAGGGAACTGGCGACGGCGCTGAACGATGCAGGCAGGGTCACGGTTCATGTGAAGGTGGACACCGGCATGGGGCGGTTCGGCATTATGCCGGAGGAAGCGCCGGAGTTCTTCCGATTCCTCCACACCCTGCCGAACCTCTACGTCGAGGGAATCTTCACTCATTTCGCCGTGGCAGATCTGGCAGGCTGGACGTCGAACCACGGGATGTGGACCAACCCCGGCGACCACATGCACGGGGAGTACGCCGCAGGCAACGCCTGGAGCATGCGGGCCGAGAACGGCAGCGACTTCGTTTACGAGGGAACCGTGAACCTCCTCAGCGGGAACGCTGTGGGGCTGACGTTCCGCTCTTCCGCGGACGGCACGGCCTCCTACGATGTCATCCTGGACGCTGTGGACGGTGTCTTCAAGATCAGCAAACGGCCTCCGTACACCGTGCTGGCGAGCTACCACATGACCGTTCAGCGGAACCACCCGTACCGCATCC
>WFSD01000339.1 GCA_015486235.1 Anaerolineae bacterium | reverse complement strand
GGGTTCTGGAGTGAGTTCTTCGTCTTCCGGGGCGCTTTCGCACTGGTGAAAGTGTACGCTGCCATCGGCGTCATCGGAATCGTGGTCACTGCTGCCTACATCCTCTGGCGGATCATCCAGAGCGTCTTTCTGGGCGAGTTCAGCGAGGAAAAATGGAGGAGAGTCACGGACAAACCGCTGGAGGACATGAATGGGTTCGAGAAGATTACCCTCTGGCCAATGGTATTCTTCATGTTGCTCTTTGGCGTCTGGCCTACTCCGTTGCTTGAGTTTTTCAACAAGGCGGCGTTGGAGATATTGCGTCTGGTCAAGTAGAATCACGGGGACGGGGCCCCTATCCTGTGGTGTCCGTCCTTCAACTAAAATAGGAGAAAAGGAGGGTTTGCATTGAGCGTGCCTGATGCCCTCGAGCTGCTCTCGCCACAGATAATTCTTTTGTTGACTGCATTCACAATCCTGATATGGGATCTGCTTATACGTCACGATCCTGACAAGAAAAAGGTGCTGCCATGGGTCGCGCTTGTCGGCGCTCTGGTGGCTTACCTGGCATCCCAATTCCTTTTCCTAAAAGGCGGAAGCCACACAGTGCTGTACACTTTTACGGTCGATCGCTTTGGCCTATTCTTCCAGATTCTGGCGGAACTAGGGCTTGTCGTGGTGATCTTCGGATCCTTCACCTACATGAGGGATCGTACCCCGTACACCAGCGAGTTCTATGCCCTACTGATGTCGGCGGCCCTGGCAGTAACCCTGATGGCCGGCTCTACGGACCTGCTTCTGCTCTACATCAGCCTGGAATTTCTAAGCATAACCTCCTACATTCTGGCAGGGTATCTCCGTGGTGATCCCAGGTCCAACGAGGCGGCAATCAAATACTTTCTATATGGAGCTATTGCCTCCGCAGTGATGTTGTACGGCATTTCGATACTATACGGCGCCACCGGCACCACCGATTTCAAAGGGGTAGCCGATGGGCTTGGGAAAGGCACTGGCATGACGTGGCTCGGATTCCCTGCCATTGTGCTCCTGCTGGCAGGATTTGGCTACAAAGCGTCGTTGGTCCCGTTCCACCAGTGGGCGCCCGATACATACGATGGCGCCCCGACGCCTTTCGTGGCGTTCCTCGCCACCGTTTCCAAAGCTGCCGGGTTCGCTGTCCTGATCCGGGTGTTCATGGTTGCGCTCCCGTCGTTCCAGAACGAGTGGGTGGCGACCCTGGCCGGGATATCCATGGTCACGATGGTGCTGGGCAACTTCGTGGCCCTGAAGCAGACCAGCGTGAAGCGGCTGCTGGCGTATTCCAGCATCGCCCAGGCAGGGTACATCCTGGTAGGTGTGGTGGCGGTGTACGCCGCCGGCGCCGTAACGAGCTTCAGCGGGATCAACGGGGTTTTGGTCTATCTGTTCGCCTATCTATTCACCAATTCAGGCGCATTCCTTGTGGTCGCCGGGATCGAGGAGAAAGGCGGCTTCACCGACATAGTCAGCTACGACGGGCTGGTGAAAAGGTCGCCCGTGGCAGCTGCCCTCATGGCGGTGTTCCTCTTCTCCCTGGCCGGCATACCCTCCACCGGCGGGTTCGTCGGGAAGTTCATGGTGTTCGGCGCTGCCATCGAGAGAGGGTACTACGTGCTGGCCCTGGTCGCGATCTTGAACACGGTGGTGGCTGCTGGCTACTACCTGAAGATCGTGCAGGCAATGTTCTTCAAGAAGCCGCTCGAAAGTTCTTCCATTTCGCTCTCGAAGACTTTGACCGTGGCCATTGTCATTGCCGTGATTATGGTGTTCTGGATCGGCGTCTTCCCGCAGAATTTCATAGAGCTGGCTTCCCAGTCCGCCGCTGCGCTGCTGGCGCCTTGAGGCCGGTCATCCGGAAAAGAACGGGGCGGGCCTTTTGCAGGCCCGCCCTTTTGTCAGTCGAGGGAAGAGGAATACTACTAAATGCTCTTGCGCTAACGACTCAGCAGGTCGGAGACCCAGCCAATGCTCAGCTCCTCCAACTTCGCCCTGGTGGGCACGCCGTTCTCGTCCCAGCCGGCCATGGCGTAGTAAACATCCTTGGCCCTCTCGATCTCCTCCTCCGTAACCTTCCATCCCTCGGTCTTGCCGCCCTTCAACGGCTGGTATAGCTTCGGCGGGAGTTTGTCGTCCTCCCTGGTAAACCCCTCACGGGCGTTGAACGCCCGCAGCATGTTCAGCCGCCGTTCGCCGACTTTCATCAGCTCGTACAGAGTTACATCCCAGCCGGTAACCGCCCTGACCACCTCTGCCAGCTGCTCCGGGCTGTAGAGCTGCCATGCAGGGCCGAAAACGAACTGGCATACGTTGATGGAATCCGTCAGACTGTAGAAAATCTCCGTGTAGAGCGCATAACGCACCTTACCGGGGCCCAATGACTGCGGCGGCTGCGGATCGAGCAGGTCGAGCTGCACCATCCGGTCAGCGAAGGCCCTGTACCCTCCAGGATCCTCGTAGAGCGGATCGTGCTCGCTGGACTGGTGGTCTGCACCGAAAGGATTGACCGCGTAGATCAGCCCCAGGGAGCGTCGAGTCTGCGGCATGTGCGCCGGAAGCTCCTGTCTCTTCACCGCCACCACCAGGTCCTGTCCCTTGCCGAGCCGTTCCGCGGCGTATGCAGACCCATCCGCCAGCACCGCGCCGAACCCCTCCCGTTTGGCGATCTTCTCCAGCAGCGCCAACATCGCCTCGGCGTTCCCGAACCGGAGATCCAGCCCATCAGTCTCCTCCCTGGTCAGCAGGCCATGTTCGTAAGCGTCCATGGCCCAGGCGATGGTCGCGCCGGTGCTGATGGTATCCAGCCCGTATCGTGCGCATATCTCGTTCGCTTTCGCGATGGCCTCCAGGTCGTCGATGCCGCAGTAGGAACCGAAAGTCGCCAGCGTCTCGTATTCCGGCCCGCCGAACCTGGGGTCCACGCTGAATCGATCCCCTTTCACATCCACCACGCGCTTGCAACGAACGACGCAGGCATAACAGGTCTCCCGACCCTTCAAGATCGTCTGCGCCATCCTCTGGCCGCTGATCTTCTCCGCCCCCTCGAAACGGCCACTGCTATAGTTGAACGAGGGGAGTTCTCCCGATTTGTTCTTGCCGGGAATGATCCCGGCGGTGCCGAAAAGCCCCGTGCTGTAGACGTCCGAATCCTCGAAATGCTCAGCGCCCCAGCGAGCAAGCTCGGTGAGCTTCTTCGGGTCTGCCAAAGGCGGCTTCTTCCTGCCTGAGACCACGACGGCCTTAAGGTTTTTGCTCCCCATGACAGCGCCCATGCTGGTTCTGCCGTTGGCATGGTTCGTATCACTCATCACATTCGCCAGGAGCGACATCTTCTCCCCCGCGGGGCCGACCTGCACCATGCGGAACCTTCTCGTGCCAAGCTCTTCCCGCAAGATATCCTCGACCTGGCCGGTTTCCTTGCCCCACAGGTGAGACGCGTCCCGGAGCTCTGGCTCGCCGTCCTTGATCCAGAGATATACAGGCTTCGACGATTTGCCGGTAACCACGATAGCATCGAACCCGGCGGCTTTCATCTCCGCGGGGAAGTATCCGCCGGACTGAGAATCGCCGATGGCACCAGACCTGGGCGATTTGGCCGCGATGGTCAGTCTGCTCTGCCCGGAGATCGCCGCGCCGGTGATGACGCTCAGAGCGAAGACCAGAACGTTCTCCGGCCCCAGAGGATCGGCCCTGGCAGGCATCTTGTTAAGGATGTAGTAAAGCGCCAGAGCGCTTCCACCCATGTACTTCCGGTAGAATTTCTCCTCCGGCTCCTCTACCGTCAACTCCTCTTCCGTCAGGTCCACGTGCAGGATCTTTCCATTGTAGCCGTATGGCATGTTGACTCCCCTCTTTGTGAGCCGACAACCGGCAGCCAGTAGCCCTTAGCTTAGAGTCGATCATCTCTTCAATCCGCTAACGGCTGGTGGCCAATGGCTAACGGCTTAACGTTTGTATTTTCCTATCGCTCTGTATCGTTCGTACCGCTTTTCCACCAGCGCTTTCGGGTCGGCGGAGAGCACTTCGCCCAGAGAACGGATTATTGCGCTGCCAACCAACTCCGCCGCTTCGATGGGATTGGTGTGTGCCCCGCCCCCCG
>WFSD01000338.1 GCA_015486235.1 Anaerolineae bacterium | reverse complement strand
TTCGCCAGTCGCTTACGGTCTTTTTCCAGCAGGCTCATAGCCTCGTCGTAACAATTGCTGCAGGCAAATGGGCCGAAAGCGGCCTGCAGATCTGGAGGGAAATCTTTCCGATGATCGTCGCAGATTGGGCGGCCGCACAGCGGGCATGTGCTGGTCGCAGGCTTACCGCAGATGTAGCATTTCTCAGACATTCTCATGCTCCAAGTGAAAGCGCCTGACCATCCACGCCCGCATTCTGTCGCTGACCTGTTCGATTCTCTCCTGGTTCAGACACGCTGCGATTGCCAGGAAAACTATCGCCGTGGTGAGGCCCGCGGCAAGCGGGATTGATACTTCCATCAAGCCTGCTCCGACCGCAGCCTCTATGAAGACGAAAGGCCCTCTGGTAAAAAGCGTAACGAGGAGAACCCGCCAGACAGGAACATGGGTCAGGCCAGCGAGGAAGAATGGGGTATCCCCAGCCGGCCCAAGGAAAAGGACGATCCACAATACCCATGATTCCGCGTGCACCTTTCCCTCCAGACGTGCTATCCGTTTCTCTCCTACCATGAGGGTGACATACGGCCTGCCCAATGTCCTGGCGAGCATCATTGTCACGGTGCCCCCCAGCAACATCCCCATGAGAGCGTACACGCCGCCCCACGGGAAGCCAAACAGGTACCCGGCCATGACTTGAACCAGATAGCCAGGCACGGGTGCCACTACAATCTGGGTGGCATTCAAGGATATCATCGCAAGGGGTCCCCACCTGCCCCACCTGGAGACCCATACTTGGACAGCTTCTCGACTCTGCGCCAGATGCCATATCTCATGGCGAAAATACCAGGCAGGAGCAGCCAGAAACAAAATCAAGAAGGCCGTCTCGACGGCAATGCTGGTAGAAAGCTTCTTCTTTCCCATATTAACCACCGCGGGAACATCCGGAAGTATTCTCTCGATGTTCTGAGGTAGCATTCGGACCTCGACGATTGGCTCTGACGACAGCGGTATCATCGGGGGAGTCCTTTTTCGACCCCCGTCACCCAAATACCTCTTCCGGAAGCCGCTCAAATGTGTATCACGAGCAACTTAGCGGCAACGGACCGCCCTAGCATTTACTCTGAGAACTTTGGTGCTTTCCAGTCATCCCGCATAATGGCGTAGCTCATGCTCGAGCTATTAAATCGGGCCACAGTTTCTCCATTGGGGGTCATCAGGATCAATCCCGCCCATCCGCCGGTTTTCTCTTTCAAGTATACCAGTGCCTGATCGGCAGCGTCTTTCGGCGCCAAACCCCTTTCCAGCCCCTCCACGGCCCGTCGAGCCAGCAACGAGCGCACTATCGTTTCTCCCAAGCCGGTAGTGCTCACAGCTCCCCATTCGTTATCGGCCCAGAAACCGCATCCTGGTAGGGGTGAATCTCCGACGCGCCCTGCGCGCTTGCCTGTGAGACCCCCAGTAGAAGTTGCAGCCGCCAGGCTACCTGAGGCATCCAATGCCACAGCCCCCACCGTATCGCCCCAGGGATATCCGGCTGGCTTCCCCGAGAAACCAGCATTCTCCAACCACGTCTCCAGGCGTTGCTTCGTCACCAGGTCTCGGTTGGGTACATGGTGGAAGCCATGTTCCCACGCAAAACCCTCAGCGCCGGAGCCTGCCAGCAGGACGAATTCGCTTTCCAGAACACGCCGTGCCAGGGTTACAGGATGCCGAATGTGACTGACAGCCGCCACTGCCCCCACATTCAGGTTTCTCCCGTCCATGATTCCGGCGTCCATCTCTGCTATCCCATCCCCGTTGAGAACTGATCCCATCCCGGCGTTGAAAAATGGCAAAGTCTCCATCACACGCACCGCAGCTTCTACTGCATCCAAAGCTGTCCCGCCGTGGGTCAGTATCTCCCAACCAGCCTCCATGGCTTTTTGGACCCCCTCCCGACGCTCCTTCAGAGTTACTGGCCTGGCATTTCCAGCCCCACCATGCACCGCAATAACGATCACGTGATCCTCCCCGATTCGATGATGGCTTTGTGCGCCCCATTGCGCATTGTCATTGGGCGTGTTCCATCTCGGCTGATGGAGTCGACGCTGTTCCAGGCACCGGAAAGGCCCACTCATGGGTAGCCTGAGTTTCTGTCCCTTATCCCGCATTTCTGTGCTACCTGCAGGCCAATTCGGTGCTCGCGGCCCAGATAAACACTCCCTTGCTATTTTATCAACCCAGAGCCAGGAGAACAAGTCGGCTTCCGTACGGGAAAACGAAGTAATTCCTGGGGGCCCGTAGGGCCCCCAGGAATCAACCTGCCTTTCGGGAGGCTTTCGTCAACCCCGGAAAAGCCACAGCACAAACCGTGTATCGAGTGTCAGGGCTCCCAAGGGCGTTTTCGGGCCTTGATTTGCTTCGAGAGCCCCGTACTCCGTCGACCGCCAGTGTGCTGGTTGTCAGAGTTCGACCACCGCCGGGTAATCAGTCAAGTTCGCGTTTGGAATTGCTGGCGTCCGACATAGGACGAAAAGAGAGTCTGTGGGCCCACGAGACGCCGAGTCTGGCTATGGCATCTCGATGGAATTTCGTCCCGTAGCCTTTGTGGCGTTCGAACCCATATCCTGGGTAGCGTGCCGACATACGCATCAGGAGTCTGTCGCGCGCCACTTTCGCCAGGATAGACGCGGCGGAAATGGAAAACACCAGGGCGTCCCCATGCTTGAGGGATCGCTGAGGCAGATCGGATTCCGGCAGCCTCACATAGTCCAACAGAAGGAAATCGGGGGACGGCCTCATGTGTGAAACAGCACGCATCATCGCCAGCCTGGTAGCGGGGGCGATCCCCATCTGGTCGATCTCTATCCGGGACGCAAAGCCGATGCCAAAACTGAGAGATGCGCATAAAATTGGAGTGTAGAGAGCTTCGCGCTGCTGTGGAGAGAGGCACTTGGAATCCCGCACCAGCACCAGTCCAGCTGCTTTCGGGTCGAAATTTGGGGGGAACGCGATGGCTGCTGCAGCCACGGGGCCTGCCCACGCACCCCGGCCGGCCTCATCCAGCCCTGCAACTACCGCATAGTCGCTCTCCCATAATTTTTGTTCTAATTTCAGGTTTGGAAGCTTCATGACCTCCGCCCCCAGAGAGCCTGCAGGCCCTGGAGCGGTCCTGCTCGCGAAAAAGAGCGCCGGCCATTGTGGCACAGCGCTCTCTATCACCTCTCCAATGCCGGATGCCTCCGATTCAGTATCTGCGTTCCTTCAAGCGGGCGGCCTTGCCGCGGCGATTCCGCAAGAAATAAAGTCTCGCCCGGCGAACCCTAGACTTCCTCAGGATTTCGATCTTCTCCACCCGGGGAGAGTGGAGCAGGAAAGTACGCTCCACGCCGATACCATTGGATGCAATCCGGCGCACTGTAAAAGTCGAGTTGATCCCACCTCTGGTCACTTTGATGACTGTTCCGGGAAATGTCTGCACACGCTCGTTCTTCCCCTCGACCACCCGGACATGGACTTTCACATAATCCCCCGGTTCTGGTGTCACGATATCCGTCCTTGGCTCGGGACGTTCAAAAGCCTCCATGATGTTTGCGCCCATAATTCCCAACCTCTCTTCTCGTTGGACTTTTGACAAAGCGGAAATGGAGCTTTCTGGGGCTTCACGCCTGGCACATGACTGGGAAGAAAGGGAACATCTTGTGGTCGGGCGAAGCCTAACCACAAGATGTTCCACCCCTTCTTTTCTGCCTTCAAGGCGAAAAGCTCAGCCTAGCAGGGCAGCCCGATTGTCAAAACTCCAATTCTCGACCTTGTCGAATTTATCGTAGGGGCAAAGCATATCACAAAGGTAAACAAGGGGCAAGTTCTCCCGGTACGTTACACAGATGCGGGCCTTCGGAGTAAATCG
>WFSD01000337.1 GCA_015486235.1 Anaerolineae bacterium | reverse complement strand
TCGCCAGAGGGAGGTGCGATTTCACGCGCTCGATCGCTTTCCGTCGAACCTGCAGATCGGGATCGGTGAAGGAAAGCCCTTCCTCGACCCAGGCCTGCCCCGTGCCGATGGCCGGCACGCTCAGACCGTGGAACTCGACGACCTGGAGAAGCGAGTCAGGATCCACGAGTTTCGGATCCCTGATGGCAAGCTCCACTCCGTCATAGCCAATGCGGGCGATGTCGGCCACGTTTGCCTCGAAATCCCCTTTGAAGGCCACTGCGTCGAAACTGGAAACCTGCGTGGACAGCACCACACTGTATCGGAAGCCCATATTGCACCTGCCTTGCATGCACACGTGTGCACTATTCTTTGATTTATACCACGGGTGGTTGAGAGTGTCAAATCCGGACGAGGCGGAAGTTCGAAGTAAGTCCAGGGCAGTCACAGCTTTGCATCAACCCCAACGGTGAGTGGCAGGTTGCTTCAGGAGTGCCGAGGAAGCTTCCGAAATGACTTTGGGCTTTCGATTTGCTTGGTAGAGCTCAAAAGCAATGCGATGAGTTCGCCCGGACAAGAAGGCGAAGATTGCCTTTTGCCCTCCCCTATCACACCAGCCGTCTGCGGCGGCCTGCCCTACCTTCCCTCTCCCATGGGCGAGGGAAGAGGGGCACAACAGGCAAGGCTGCACTGTGGAAAAATCGGCGAATCGCGTCGAATTGGCACTTTTGAGCCGTTTCTGCCGTTGCACGCGCCAGCCGCGGTGGGTTTTGTAGGGCGAGCCGTTAGCTCGCCCCGGCGCAACGCACTCGAAACCACCCCGCCAGTGAGAAAGTGAAACTTGCTTGATCGGACGTCCGGCAGCTCCTCCCTCGCCTGCGCCAACGGCCGAGATGGCTCAGAGGGGTCCTGGGAACCCTACAGGTCCCCAGGATTTACTTCGAACACCCAAGTGCCTTCCGCCTTTGACTTTGCTATACATCGGCTGTATACTTGAATTGTTTTGCACACGTGTGCGCAACCTGATGGGCAAGATTTAAGCTTGTCGAGGGAGGGAAGCTCATGGGCGTTGTCAATCTGGGACTCATAGGTGCCGGCAGGATCGGCAAAGTACACGCTGCGACCATCACAAGAGAGATACCAGATGCGAAGATATCCGTGGTGGCGGACATATTCGTCGAGGCCGCGCGCGGAGCAGCTGAGCTGTACGGAATCCCGAAGTACACGGGAGACCCGGAGGAGGTCTTCGCCGACCCGACGGTGGACGCTGTGGTAATCTGCTCCAGCACGGACACCCACGCGAAGTTCATCGAGAGGGCGGCCATGGCCGGCAAGCACGTTTTCTGCGAGAAACCGATAAGTCACGACCTGAGAGCGATCGACCGTGCGCTCGCCGCCGTGGAGGAGTCTGGCGTGAAACTGCAGATCGGGTTCCAGCGCCGGTTCGACCCGAATTTCCGCCGAGTGCGGGAACTGATCGCCAACGGGAGCATCGGGAAGCCGTACCTGGTGCACATCATCAGCCGCGATCCGGCACCGCCTCCGATAGACTACATCAAAGTTTCCGGCGGGATCTTCCTGGACATGACCATCCACGATTTCGACATGGCTAGATTCCTGCTTGGCGAGGAAGTCGAGGAGGTGTACGCCATCGGCGGGGTGATGGTCGATCCGGCCGTGGGGGAAGCCGGGGATGTGGACACGGCGCTGATCACTTTCCGGTACGTCAGCGGAGCCATGGGCACCATAGACAATTGCAGGAAAGCCGTGTATGGCTACGACCAACGGGTGGAAGTGTTTGGCTCCGGCGGCAGGGCGATAGCCCACAACGAGACGCCCACCAGGACCACTTTCATGGACGGGGACGGTCTCCACGGCGACAATCCGCTGCACTTTTTCCTGGAGCGGTACAGGGTTGCCTATGCGGATGAAATGCGGGCATTCGTGAAAGCCATCGAGGAAGATACGGAACCGCTCGTAACCGGCCTCGATGGGAAGATACCGGTGGTGATGGGGCTGGCAGCGTGGAAATCGCTTCGGGAGCACAGGCCGGTCAGGCTTCCGGAGGCAGGGTGACGAGGATCTTCGGGGACAAGACACATCGACAAAGACGCCCTCGACGAGTCAGAATCCAATTCTCCGTAAAGGCTTCCTCGATGATGGCGTCATCGTCCAAACCACGCGCCTCATCGTATATGGAGAAGACCTCGTTTTCCTGTCCGCACAACCATTCCACAACGGCAGGTGCTGAGACAGACCCTTCTCATACCCGCGCAGTGGAGCTCCGCACCACAAGTCTCGGCTTCACCACCACGTTCTCCCGCTCCTCCCCCTCGATCAGGGCCAGGAGCATCTCCATCGCTTTTACGCCCATCTCTTCCTTGGGCTGTGCCACCGTAGTCAGCGCAGGGCACACCACAGAAGAGATGGGGACGTCGTCGAATCCCACGATGGAGATATCCTCCGGAACTCGAACCCCACTTTCATGAAGAGCTTGTAACGCTCCTATCGCCGTCATGTCATTGTAGCAAAACAGAGCGGTGGGCCTTTCATCAAGGGAAAGGATCTCCTCAACCGCTGCTGCCCCTCGAGCCATGTCATCCTTGCCCTCCAGCTGAAGAATCAGCCTTTCATTCACCGATATCCCGCGCGACTCCAGAGCAGCTTTATATCCATTCATCCTGTTTCTGTTGGAACGCTCTCTCTCCGGGCACGCGATGTAAGCGATATCCCTGTGCCCCAGGTCTATCAAGAGCCCCACAGCCATTTTCGCTCCGGCGAAATCATCCACGTAGATGGAATGCAGGTAGCCCCCCCCTTTCTGGTTGTTGATGAGCACAATGGGGACTTTCAATTCGCTCAGCAGCGGGGTATAGAGTTCTCCAACCCTCGAGGCAGTCACTATTACCCCATCGACCCGCCGTTCCCGCAGAAGCCGGACGGCCGCCAGCTCCCTGTCCGGGTCGGCGCCGGACTGAGAAAGGATAAGGCTGTAGCCTGCTTCCATGGCTTTCCTCTCCGTTCCCTGGGCGATAGGAGCCACAAAAGGATCCGATATGGTGGTTACCACCATGCCAACAGTGTTGGTCTTGCCAGTGGCGAGCCCCCTGGCTATGGCACTGGGTGAGTACCCCATTTCCGTGGCCAGGCGGTGAACGAGGTTTCTAGTTTGTTCACTTATGCGTGGGTCGTCTCGCAAAGCACGAGAAACAGTAGTATGTGATACCCCAGCAGCTTTTGCGATGTCCTTGATGGACACCCCCATGCCGATTCCTCCCAAAAGTCTCGTGACGCTCTTACCGGAGCCGGTACAACATGTCCGGGCGATTGCTGCATATCCCATCGACGCCCAGGTGATACAGCGCTTTTATCACATCGGGGCGCTCTTCGTGCCACGCTATCACGCCGAGCCCGGCGCCGTGGACCCGGTCGATCCAGGATCTGCTCAGGAGTTCGTCCGGACGGTTCCCCTCGTTCTCCCAACACGGATGGACGAAATCCGCGTTGGTTTCCGACGCCAGCCGGGTCGGGTCGGTTCTCACTTTGTGAAACAGGATCGAAGTGTATACCTCCGGCATAAGCTTCTTGAACCGTTCGACCAACCCTTTGTCGAAAGAACCCACGACCACGTAACGTTCCATCCCCATGTGCTGGACGAGTTCGGCGACGGCGACATCGGTGCCAGGGCCTTTCAGCTCCACGTATACGCCTATCATGCTCGCTTTCGCCCACTCAAAGACTTCCTCGAGAGTCGGGATCGGCTCTGTCCCCCCGACCCTCAGCTCCCTGAGCTCCCGCAAAGTGCGATCGGAGATATCGCCGCTGGCGCCGGTGAGCCGTTCCAGGGACGAATCATGCATCACCATTGCCACGCCGTCCTTGCTCAAGTGCACGTCGAGTTCCACCATATCCGCGTGCTCCGACGCCGCTTCCCTGAACGCCAACTTAGTATTCTCCGTCCTGCGATCCGATGCCCCACGGTGTGCTATTCGGAGAACCCTCCGGTGCCTCGCGGGGATGTCCGCCTTCAGCGTTTCGACCCACAGCCGCACCCTTTGTGGTATCCACGCTTCCAGCAGTCGCCACGGGACCAGGATGTCTTTCGTAATCCGGAATTCCCTGGAGAAATTCCAGGCGGGTTCGAACTCCATCGTCTCCAGGTAGGTGTGGACGAGCCTGTCCGCAAGCGGGCGCTTGGGGAGCCGACCTCTGAAAAGCGGCGTCTCCCAGACCCCGCCAACACCGGCTCTGCTCTCGCATTCTTCCTCCCCATACCGGCGGACTCGGTCGAAATCCTCCGGCCTGAACGCCAAAGCGTGCTTGCCGGGCTGTGGCAGCAGCCTGACCCTTCCATCCGGCGTGAAAGGGATCTTCTCCCTCGCGACCGAATGGTAGGAACCATGCCAGCTGGCATCCACCCGGACCACGTTCCCGTGAGAATCCAGGAACACCCAGGCGTGTTCCAGCTCGTAAAGGTGCCCGATATCCCAGTCCCACCAGATCGCGTACTCAACTGCCATCGACGCTTTCGGGAACCCACCTTCGGAGAGGTGGATTTCCCGGGGGAAAGACGGCGATTTGCCATCCTTCCGGAAAACTGTATACCCCACCACGAGTGGAAGGAACGGTTCCCTTTCGTCGAAAATTGTCACCGGAGCGTACCTTGCAGCGATGTCCCGCTCCGGCTCATCCGGGGATCGGTTCAGAAGCCCCCGCAAGTTTTCCTCAAGCAGTTCTCTGTCCATAAGCCGCCTGTCCAGTTGGACGCGTGGCCCCACCTCCTGACCCCGGAGATGACTCCACTGGAAGAAAGTCCGCCGCTTCCCTTGTGAAACGCTTCAGATCAGGGAGATCTCCGTTTTGGGATCGAAGAGATGTAAATGCTCCCTCTCTACTTTCACCCCAAAAACCTCCCCATGAGTCCCAGAGAAAGGCGCGGGTGCCAACACCTGCAGCTTTTGGTCTCCCAACATGAGGTCTACCAGGTCTTCCCGTCCCAAAGGCTCCACGATGAAAAGTTCAGCTTTCAGGTCGCCCTCCTCGGGCGTCACGATGTGCATGTGCTCTGGCCTTATCCCCATGATCACTTTCCCCCCAACCCGCTGCTCGTCAAGTCTGGCGGCTCTTTCCTTTGGGAGAACAAGGGAGAATTGAGGATGCACAAGGTGGATATCTCCGTCATGTCGTTGCAATTCCGTGTCGATGAAATTCATGGGCGGGCTGCCGATGAAACTGGCGACGAACTTCGTCCGGGGGTGGTTGTACAATTCCTCCGGCACGGAGAATGCCTGAAGGACGCCAAGGTTGAATACGGCCACCCGGTCGGCCATAGTCATTGCTTCCACCTGGTCGTGGGTGACGTAGATGGAAGTAATCCCGAGTTCCTTCTGCAAATGTTTTATCTCGGAGCGCATCTGCAGGCGGAGTTTCGCATCCAGGTTGGAGAGCGGTTCGTCGAAAAGGAGGAGTTCCGGCTCCTTGATCAGAGCCCGCGCCAGCGCTACCCGCTGTTGCTGCCCCCCAGAGAGTTGCGCCGGTTTCCTGTCCAGCAGTCCCTCTATCTGCATGGTCGTGGCCACGTCCACCACCTTCCTCCGAATGACGTCCCTGGGCTTTCTCTGAAGCATCAGCGGGAAAGCGATGTTCTGGAAGACCGTCATGTGGGGGTACAGCGCATAGCTCTGGAAGACCATTCCCACGTTCCGATCCCTGGGAGGGATATGGTTGACTACCTTGCCGCCAAATTTGATATAGCCACCGCTGGGCTTATAAATTCCGGATATCAGCAGCAACGTGGTGGTCTTGCCGCATCCAGAAGGGCCGAGCATTGCCACGAATTCCCCATCCCTGACCTCCAGGGAGATATTATTCACGGCTTTCACGTTCCCAAAGTGTTTGCTCAGGTTTTCCAAGGTAACTCTCATTCTCCCCTCCACAACTCAAAATAAGTGGCTCTCTGATCGACAGAGGGACTCCGCTGATTCCTCATGCCGTCCCTTTGGTGCCGCCGGAGAATATGCTCAACAGGTATTCCTGCGTGAACAGGAAGAAAATGATAACTGGTATCATCTGGAACAGTCCAACCGCCGCCACCTG
>WFSD01000336.1 GCA_015486235.1 Anaerolineae bacterium | reverse complement strand
GCGTTGTCCGCCGCGTGCCGGACTTTCGTAGCTCCGGGGATCGCCACCACCAGGTCGCCGTGAAATCTGACGAGCCAGCTGAGGGCTACCTGGGCCGGGGTCGCTCCGTGCCGCTCCGCTATTTCCCTCAGCATTTCCACGACAGGACGGCTGATCTCCAGGTGCCTGCGGAACATGCGCCTGCGAAGAAAAGGTGTCCGCCTCAGCAAGCCTGGATTTTCATGGAACTTTCCAGTCAGGAGCCCCATTTCCAGCGGGGAATAGGCTATGATGCTCACCCCCAGTTCCCTCGCTGCATCCAGCACTCCGTTGCTCTCGACGCCTCTGTCCAGCAGGCTGTATTTGACCTGGTTGGACGCCAGCGGTATTCCGCGGGCGGAAAGGCGTTTGTATGCGCGGTACATTTGCCCCGCGTCGAAATTGCTTACCCCGACAGCCCGCACTTTGCCAGCATCCACCAGATCTGCCATGGCGTCCATCTGCGCCTCTATGGAAGAGAGGGTCAGAAGTGGGAAATGTATCTGATACAGGCCGATACCAAACGGTTCCAGGCTCTCGAGACGCTTGACGATAGTGCGCCTGATGGAGCCAGCGGTGCGGAGCAGCGGCCTCCACTTGGTGGCGATGACCACGTCGCCTTTCGACCGTCCTGCCTTCAGGAGTGCGTTCGCCAGCCGTCGCTCCGATTTGCCAAAGCCATAAAGTTCTGCCGTGTCGAACCAGTTGATTCCGCCGTCAAGAGCAGCTTTCACAATGGCATCGACTTCTTCCTGGCCTGGCGAAACCCACATACCGAAGCTGGCGATGCTCCTCTTCCCGGCAAACTGCCACGTTCCCAGCCCGATAGGGGTGACTTCCACATCAGTGTTCCCCAGCCTGCGCAACGAGATTGGCATTGCTACCTCCTCCAAATGCTGTTTCTTTCAGGACGGCTTCAAGTATAAAGGAGCCACGCAGGATTTTCAAGCATTGGAGCGCCGGCACGGAAAACGAAGCAATTCCTGGGCGCCCTACAGGCCCCCAGGAATCCCCAGAACCGTTATCGCTCTACATCGACCCCAACGGCAAGTAGCGGATCGCCTCAGAAGCGTCGAGAATGCCCCTGAAGCGATTTCGTGCTTTCGATTTGCTTCGAAATCCCCGACACCAAATATCTTGGCGAGGCCCTCGAAAACGTGGTAGAATGTTTAGACTTCTATGGAGGGGATCACATGCAACGCCTTTGGACGCCTTGGCGGATGGAATACATCAAGCAAAACGTGGAAGAGGGAAATTGCATTTTCTGTGCTAAGATCTCTGCAGAGGACGACCGAAAAGAGCACATGCTCTGGAGGGGAGAAAGAGCTTACATAACCCTGAACTTGTACCCTTACAACAACGGCCATCTTTTGGTGGTACCGTACGAGCACGTACCATCGCTGGAGGACCTCCCGCCCGAGACGGTACTCGAAATAGGCAAGCTCATTGCATTCAGCATCAGGCTTCTACGGGAAGCCATGAATCCCGACGGGTTCAACATCGGTGTAAACCTGGGAAAGATCGCTGGGGCGGGCGTGGTCGAGCATGTTCACGTTCATGTGGTGCCTCGCTGGAACGGCGACACCAATTTCATGACCGTAATTGCCGGAACCAGGGTCATACCGGAGTGGATTGACGAGACATATGACCATCTGAAAGAGATACTGGAGACCCATCCCGAACTGCGCCCGCGCTGAACAGGCTGGCTATCTGCCTAGTAGCGCGTAGAGCCGCCCCAGGAGATGTTCTGAGCAGTCTCCATGAGCGGTAGGACACCGCATGGCTACGGAAATCATAACTGTTCAGCCTTGAACAAATCGGACGCAGATGCCGCAGATTTCACGCAGATACCCGCAGATAAAGCAAATAAATCAGAAAAGATCAGCGAGAATCAGCGTGTATCAGCGTCATCAGCGTTCTACTGCTGAAGAGGCTGAATAGTAACCGGAAATCGACGAAAAGCTCCACTGCGCAGGACTTCTCGCTGACTCAGCAAGCGAATCAGGGTAGACGCAGATACGCCTATCCACCGTATTAAGGAGGAACTATGCCCAGAAAACGAAGAATCACCGCGGAAGATCTGTACAACTTCAAACAAATCCAGGATGTCCGGATGTCGCCGGATGGCGAGAATGTGGTTTTCGTGCTCCAGCGCGCCGACCGGAAAACCGAGAAGAAATTCTCGAACCTGTGGATCGTCCCTGCCAACGGTGGCGCATCACGCCAGTTCACCCAGGGAGACCACGTCGACGCCATGCCCCGCTGGTCGCCCGACGGCAAGACTATCGCTTTCGTCTCCAATCGGGACGACGAAGAACAGCCGCAAATCTACCTAATCTCCGTGCAGGGCGGCGAGGCCGAACGGCTCACCGACCTGAAAGGCGAGATCGGTGCGATGGAATGGTCGCCGGACGGACAGAGATTGCTTCTCCAGTTCCGCAAAAAGGACGCCGAGGTTCTGGAGCGGGAGAAGGACGAGCAAAAGAAAAAGCTCGGCATCGTGGAAAGGCGCATCACCAGGCTTTTCTACAAGCTGGATGGCTACGGATACCTGCCAAAAGAACGATGGCACATCTGGACAGTGGATATTCGCACTGGCAAAGGAAAGCAACTAACTGGCGGCGAAATCTATGACGAGACGGAGCCAGCCTGGTCGCCCGATAGCAAGTGGATCGTTTTCGTGTCGAACCGCCAGCCCGACCCCGACCTCCGGCCGGACGCCGTCGACCTGTATCGAATCCCGGCGGATGGAGGCGAGATGGAACTGATCCAGACGCCCATTGGCCCGAAAGGGTTGCCTTCCTGCTCGCCGGACGGCAAATGGATAGCGTACCTCGGCTATGAAGGCGAGGGCGAATGGTGGAAGAATCAGTCTCTGTGGGTCGTGCCGGCGGATGGCAGTGGCAAAGCCAGGAATCTCACCGGCAGGCACGACCTGCACGCCGCAGCGGACGTACTCAACGACCTCCCGGGGGCATTGATCACCATGCCACCAACGTGGACGCTCGATAGCAGTCGCATTTACTTCCAGGCAGCGGAGCACGGTTCAGTGTGGCTGTGGTCTATCGGCGTCAAGGGAGATGACCTGCGTCCCGAGATCGAGGTAAGTGGAGTGGTGGGAGCTTACACTTTCGACCGCGACCATCGGAAAATGGCGTATTTCTTGGGGAGAATGGAGTTCCCTGGAAGGGTGATGGTGTGGTACGTTGGCGCCGGAAAGATCAGGACGCTTGCGAAGCCGAACCGGAACCTGCTGGCAAGGCTCGATCTTGGCATGGTGGATGAAGTATGGTTCAAAGGGAAAGATGGCTACAGCCTGCAGGGCTGGATCCTGAAACCACCCGATTTCGATCCTTCCCGAAAGTATCCTTCGGTGCTGGAGATACATGGCGGGCCACAGACCCAGTACGGCTGGTTCTTCATGCACGAGTTCTATCTGCTGGCAGCAAAAGGGTACGTGGTCTATTTCAGCAATCCACGTGGCGGGCGCGGCTATGGCGAGGACCACACCAAAGCGATTTGGGGCGCGTGGGGCACCGTGGACTACGACGACCTGATGGCATGGGCGGTTTGCGCGAAGATGCAGCCGTATATCGACCCCAATCGGATGGGTGTGACAGGCGGGAGCTACGGCGGATACATGACCCTCTGGATTATCGGGCATACGCAGCGGTTCAAAGCCGCGGTAGCGCAGCGCGCCGTGAGCAATCTCATCAGCATGTGGGGCTCTAGCGACTTCAACTGGGTGTTCCAACAGCCACTAGAGGCAGGCCCGCCGTGGGAAGACTTCCAGAAGTACTGGGACCGTTCGCCGGTGGCGCATCTGGGCAATGCCAGCACGCCCACGCTCCTCATCCACAGCGAACAGGATCACCGCTGCCCAATCGAGCAGGGTGAGCAGGCGTTCGTGGCGCTGAAAGTGAAAGGCGTGGATACAGAGATGGTGCGGTTCCCGGGCGAGCCTCATGGGCTTTCACGCACCGGCCGCACCGACAGGCGAATCGCCAGGCTGAACCACATCCTGCGCTGGTTCGACAAATATCTGATGCCAGACTAAACGGGAGGACGACCGATCATGGAATACGAACTGGTGCCATTGCACAGGAAGAAACGAATCGCGCTGGTGGCGCACGACAACAAAAAGATAGATCTGCTGGAATGGGCCAGATACAACAAAGGCACACTGGCCGAGTACGATATATACGCGACCGGCACGACTGGCAGGATCCTCCAAGAGGAACTCGACCTGCCGATCACGAGGTTCCAGAGCGGCCCTCTTGGCGGCGACCAGCAGGTAGGAGCGAAAATCGCTGACGGGGGGATAGATTTTCTGGTGTTTTTCTGGGATCCGCTGGAACCACAGCCTCACGATCCAGATGTCAAAGCGCTTCTGCGGATAGCTCAGGTTTGGAACATACTGGTCGCCACCAACAGGGTGTCCGCGGATTTCATCATCTCATCTCCGCTCATGCAGGAGCCCTACATGCGGCGCGTGCCGGTCTACAAGAGCAGATTTCTTAAGCTCGATGACAAGGAATAGAAAGGGATGTCGGCGGATGTTTTGAGACCCCTCGAGAGCCTGAACCGCATAGGCAGGGCTGTAAGCAGCTCCGTGGCCGGAGGCCCATCTGATGTGGAAGAGACGCTGAGGCTGGTGGTCGAAAGCGTGAAGGTTGTGGCGCCGGGTTCCTCCGCAGTGCTCTACGCCTACGATCGGGAAAGCTCGTCGCTCGTCACGACGCCTCAGGCGTTCTCCGGCGACCCTCCGCTGCAATCTCTGCCTGACGCCCTGGGCGAGCGCGCCATCGCTCTACGGCGGGAGATCGTTGCCGGCGGGAGCGATGGTTGTTCAGGGTACGCAGTCGCCTGCTTCCCGATGCTGGTAGGCGGGCAGGCTGTGGGCGTGCTGTACGTCTGCCGGCCAGGGGATCGCCGGTTCGGTCAGGTAGAAATCCTGATGCTGGAGAATCTGGTGAACCAGGCAGCCATGGGGGTCTACCACGTCCGGCAGAATGCTCTGATACAAAGCGAAATGGCGAGGAAAGAGGATGAGCTGGCGCGCCTCCGGCGTGCTGGCCTCCTGATTTCCTCGCGCCCGCGGCTGGAGGAGACGCTGGAAGCGATCCTCCAGATGGCTCTGGAGGTCACTGGCGCGAAATACGGCATATTCCGGCTGCTGGATAGAAGCGGCCAGAACCTGGTGACCCGCGCCGTCGCAGGAGAGCGGGGAGGCAACCCGGCGGTAGAAGCGCTTCCGCTGAATGCGACCAGCGTCACAGGGTGGGCTGCGAAACACCGCCACCCCGTGCGAATCGCCGACGTGCATGCCGAGCCATGGTCGCGGATCTACTACCCACTTTACCACGACCTGGAGATGCGCTCCGAGCTCACTGTGCCGCTGATAGGGGCAAACGGCAAACTGGAAGGCGTGATCAACCTGGAGAGCCCTGAGATCAATGCATTCTCCGAGGAAGATAGCCTGCTGCTGCAGTCCCTTGCGACCCAGGCGATCATTGCAATCCAGGAAGCGCGGCTCCTGGACGCGCTCCAGGAAGTGACCAAAAGCCTCCTCATGGACCAGCTGGAAGCGGTCTCCAACAGACTGGTAACCCTGGCGTGCGATTTGCTCAACGCATCGTCCGGGGCCATCTGGGAGTTGAAAGGGGACATGCTTTTCCTGCGCGCCGCCACCGATGGTCACGTCCTTGGGGATAGAATACCGCTGCACGGGAGCCTCACAGGGCACGCGATCCTTTCGCGCGGGCCGGTTACCTCCGACGATGTTCGTTCCGACCCCAGGTTCTACCGGCCGGAACTGGCTCAGACACGCGGGTGGAAGCGGGCGCTGGTCGTGCCCTTGCTTGCCAGCGATGACACCGATCCGGTGGGCGCTCTGAGCGTCTATGGCTCCGAAGCCGCGCCAGGACATTTCGCCGAATCGGACTGGGACAAGAAAGTTCTGACAATCCTCGCGTATTATGCTGCGCTGGCGGTGCACAAAGCGTACCGGCAGGAGGAACTCGAGGCAGTCCAGGAGCAGAAAGCGGTTGCGGAGACTTTCGCCGCAGTCGGCGATGTGGCTGCGAACCTGCTTCACAATTTGAACAACAAGGTAGGCATCATTCCGGTACGGGTAGAAGGAATCCGCGATAAGTGCAGAGAGGCTCTTCTGAATTACCCGTACCTGGCGGAGAACCTGGGCGAGATAGAGAGAAGCGCGGGCGAGGCTATGGATTCTGTCCGCGAGAGCCTTTCCCTGCTCCACCCGCTGCACCTATCGCCAGTGGATGTGAAAGCATGCGTCCGAGAGGCCATCGCCGCCGTAGAGCCGCCCAAAGGAGTCAAGATCCAGTCAGAGGGCCTGACAGATCTCCCACCTGTCACCGCAACCCGGCAGGCATTGATCCTTGTATTCACCAATCTCCTGGCAAATGCCATCGCTGCCATGGACAGCCATGGAACTATCATCATAGAGGGAAAAACCGTCGACGGGTGGGTGGAACTGTCCGTGCAGGACGATGGGCAAGGAATCCCACCCGAGATGCAGGACAGGATTTTCGAGTTCAATTTTTCCCGGGGGAGCTCTGGCAGGACCGGGAAACTCGGATTTGGCCTGTGGTGGGTCAAGACCCTGATGGCCCGCCTGAATGGATCTGTCTCAGTTGAAAGCGATGGCGTTCACGGGACGACGTTTAGGCTCAAGTTGCCAAGGGCGGGGTGGCGGCGATGAGTGGCTTCATTGGCAGGGCATTGGTAGTAGAGGATGATCCTTCCTGGCAACAGATTCTTTCCGAACTGCTGGCAGACGCAGGCCTGGATGTGGACACGGCATCGAGCTACACTGAGGCCGAGACTGTAATCAGGGATGCCCCCCACCGGGTGGCGGTCGTGGACCTTTCCCTTGGGGGGTACAGGAACCAGGACGGGATGGAGGTACTCGATGCCGTGCGCGCCCACGACCCCGGATGCGTGACCATCATGCTGTCGGGTTACATCACCGTGGATCTGGCGGTGAG
>WFSD01000335.1 GCA_015486235.1 Anaerolineae bacterium | reverse complement strand
GTTTTGAAGCTGAACAAGTGGATACAGACAGCACCACCGTTGTCCAGGCAGCAGGGGGCGCGGCTTTGCCGCGCGCCAACATGGGCGGCATTTCGGCCTGAAATCCTGCGCCCACGGTGGTGGTCGGGCAGCCACGCCGTGCCGCTGACGCCAATCGTTGGGCAACCAGCGTTTTTGCTATCGAAGGGCAAAATCCGGTACAGTAAGGGCATGATCCACAGAACTAAAGGCGGTGGCGAAAATGACGGTACGACAAATAACAATTGATGTGCCGGAAAAGGTGCTGTTGGCCGAGAAGATGGATACGGCCGCATTTGGGCGCGAATTGCGTGTGCTGGCGGCTGTCAAGCTATACGAACTGGGGCGGCTGACTTCGGGCCGGGCAGCGGAATTAGCAGGGATGAGCCGCGTTGAGTTTCTGTTGGCGTTGGGGCGCTACAGTGTCTTCCCCTTTGCTGTCGAGTTGGAAGAGTTAGAAGCTGACTATGCCTAGCGCCATCAGCAATATATCGCCCTTGTTGTACTTGTATCGAATAAGCAAGATAGAGCTGCCACCCCGTTTGTTTGACGAAGTGCTCACCGTGCCAGCCGTGGTGGATGAATTGCGCCAAGGAAAAGCGAAGGGGTACGATGTGCCGGTGGCAGAGCGATACAGATGGCTGCAAGTAGTTTCTCCAAAGCAGGTGCCTTCGGAGTGGCTGGCAAGCGATTTAGGGCGGAGCGAGTTGGAGACGATGGCGCTGGCGCTAGAGCATCGAGAAAAAGTGGTCACGCTGGATGATGCCTTGGCACGGCGGATAGCCAGAGTTGCAGGGCTGGAAGTATGGGGGACATTGCGCGTGTTGTTGGAAGCCAAAAAGCAGGGAATGATTTCGCAGATGTCGTCAGTGGTAGATGAACTGAAGCGATCTGGGATGTGGATATCGGATGACGTGCGCCAACGAATATTGAAGCTAGCAGGCGAGTAAAGATGGCGGGTTGCCCAACACCGGGGCGTTTTTCATGGACAGCGGAGCCGTGCGCGGCCTGCCTGGCGCGGAAAGGCCGTTTTGAATGTTGAGCGCTTTGACATTGCCCATCCCCTGGCGTATCATCTGCTCGACAGGCAGATTTCGGTGGCTTTCCCACCTTTAAGATAACCCGTGTCAACCTGTGAATTCTGCGGATAAAACTCGGCAGACTCCAGCAAGCGGCCCGAAGGTCTCGTCACTTAGAGTTCGTATGGACAGAACATTTGTAACGCTGAATGAAATCCTGGATAAACTCAGGGCCATGCTCCCCCTGCTGCACGAAAAGTACCACGTGCGGACGTTGGAGGTGTTTGGTTCGTACGTGCGCGAGGAAGAAAAGCCGGGGAGCGACCTGGATCTGCTGGTCACATTCGACGAAGTGCCGACGCTGTTTCAATTCGTTGCCCTGGAAAATTCCTTGAGCGATGAACTGGGCGTGAAGGTGGATTTGGTGATGAAGGATAGCCTCAAACCCACCATCGGCAAATACATCCTTGAAGAGGCACTGGAAGTATGAGCGCGGAGAAAGTCTGCCTGGACTATGAGGAAGAGCGCATGTGCGAGATGTGCGCCACGGCAAAGGCGGCAGGGGTTCCATAATCGGGGAAGGCCAGGGAGTCAGGCTGACGCCGGAGGGGCTGAAGGGCTCCTCCGGCGGTCTTCTGTACAGAGAATGTGGATTCCGCTAGTATGCCATAGTTTGCGAAGATGATTTGGTTTGTTTTGGTTGTTCGTTTTGGTTATGTTGCAAATTTGACACCTCATATCTCTCCACGTATCATTGGCTTGCAATCTTTCGTATCGTCGAGGCCGGTTTCTCGTCCGCCTGGGGGTGTCATACGGATTTTGGCCGTATAAGCAACTCTCAGGGGTATTATCCGGATTGATGTCGGATAATATACTGATTTGGGGTGTTATCCGGAATGAGTCCGGATAAGTAGTAGTTAGGCAGCAGAATGGACAAAATGGATACTGTACGAGCGATCATTTTTGATCTTTTTGGTACGCTTGTGAGCACATTTTCTTCCTCACGCCATGACCATGTGCTTTGGAAAATGGCGGATGTTCTTGGTGTGGAGAGTGGAGCGTTTGCCAAGGTGTTTGATAATGAGATGCGGTGTGACAGAGAAGTAGGGAAGAAGTATCCTACATTGGAGAAGAGTATTGAGCACGCATGTGAAAAGTTAGATGTCAAGGTGGGTAGGCAAAGCATTCTTCAAGCCGCGCAATTGAAGTACGATTTCACCCGGCAAGCCTTGAAACCACGAGGTGAGGCGATAGAGGTACTGAAGCAGATCAAAGCAGCTGGTTATGCCATTGGGTTGGCAAGTGACTCTGTCCCAGAGGTTCCGGCAATTTGGGGAGAAACGGATTTAGCCCCCTGGATAGATGTGGCTATTTTCTCGTGTAAGGTTGGAGTCAAGAAGCCAGATCCGCGAATATACAAGATGGTGTGCACAGGTTTAGGGGTTTTGCCGGAAGAGTGCATTTATGTAGGTGATGGGGATAGCATGGAATTAGAAGGGGCGAAGCAGGTTGGAATGGACGCAATCCTTATCCGAGTCAGAGAGGAAGAAGGCTGGGATCGAGACCGGCCTGCGTTGGGGAGTTGGGAAGGAAGGCGGATAGAGAAACTAACAGAAGTGTTGGAGTTAGTATAGAAAGCGAGTAGAACCCTGCCTAACACCGCGTTCAGCGGACACGGCTTCTTGCGACCAGAAAGGATTGTTGATGGAGTACTACTAACGTAGGCTCTGTGGTGTTCAGGTGCCCCTACCGGGACGTGCATCGCTGGTAACGGCTTTGTACGAAGCTCCCGGGACAAAGGCCCCAACCTGCCAGCCTCGAGGCGGGGGCGGCCCAGGGAAAAGCCGGAAGGTTGAACATATGTGAAGGGTTGTACATTTCGTCAGTCCGAAGCGGCGAAAGAGGCTGGGCGAGAAGTCGCCAAACGCCGTGGCCAAAATGGCACTGCGGGGCGGACTGCCTGAGGCAGCCGCAGGCAGCAACACCCAGAGACCCCAGCATCCTGGGAATCAATGTCGGGGAACTGCGTCTTGGTAGACAAGGCGTTTGAGAGGCTTGAGCCACGTGACGGGAAACTGTCACGCGTGGTTCTTAGGGGGCGGGGGCGCAGTAATGCGCCCCTGCTACCCGGCGGCGGAGGGTAAGCGACGCGAAAAAGGCCTGCTGTGGCTCTGGTAGATT
>WFSD01000334.1 GCA_015486235.1 Anaerolineae bacterium | reverse complement strand
TCGGGGTTCTTAAGGAACACTTTCTTGTAGCGGTTCATCAGCACCCGTCTCAACCGGGGCGCATACCGGCTGATCAGAATACTTGCCAGATTTCCGAGGGAGAGGCCTTTCGTTGCCCCAGGAATATTTGCCGGCGCGGGGCTGCTGAATAAGATGGCAACCGACACACGATCCGGCAGCTTGTAGGCACACGCTGCTGCATGCGGTCCTCCCCCCGAACCGCCTGCAACGGCAAATCGCCTCAACCCAAAATAGTCGGCCAGGGCTGCTACATCGTCCGGCCAGTCGAGCAGCGTGCGTTTGGGCTGAAGGTCTGAAAGCCCGTACCCAGGGCGATCCGTAGTGATGAGCCTCAGCCCCGGTATCTGGGCAATGGGATCGTCTTTCGTGCGTGATAAACGAGAGCCTGGAGTGCCGTGGAAGACGAACAAGGGGAACCCGTCCTGGTCTCCTAATTCAGCGTACCCCAGCCGACGGCCATCCGGTAATTTGAAGATTTGCTCTCCCGTCAAGGTTGCCCCTCCTGAGTTTTCGGCTTTCCAAGGGATGAAGATTGCGTCGGCGGCGCGGCGGCATCCAACGCCCCCGGCAGCCGAAACCCGCCTGGACTGGCTTTCGTCACCCGCCCACTCCGCGGCGAAGCCGTCCTCCGCTGGACGCAGAGTTGGGCTGGGCTACTTGTTCTCAAAACTTTCTCTCATAGCATCGACTGCATATTTCCAACCAATTGTGCGCTGCGGTATGCGGTTAAGTAGCCGCTGGACAGACAACATGTCCACCACCCTATCACCTTCATATATCATGCGCTCAATATAGAAGTACATATTCCGTCCCAAGTCGTTCATGTGCCCAAGTATTCTCCGGCTACTGGTTTTCGTATATATCGTCGGTTCATATTCGGCCAACTTGTCCCTGACACGGTGCTCACTTATCCCGTCCGCTACCAGAGCATAGAAGATCCGCCTCTTGAACTCTCTCTCGAGGTCACCTTGTTGCTTTTTATCCCGAATGAAAATTGGTAATGTATACAGAGTAGGGTCATTGACGAACAGTAGAAAATCGCCCCCAAATAGCACAAGATGATTTACGTACCATACACCCAATACCGTCTCGATAGGATTGTCGGGCAATTCCTGTAGTTTCAGCCCAAATAACCTGGACACCTTCCGTGTGCACTGAAGTAGTAACATCATTCAACCCCCAAAAGAATACCATGTCGTCTTCCTCCCGTATCGACAATGCAGCCTTAACGAAAGCCCTCGCGGTGCGGCAGTGCCATTCAATCACTCTGGCGGGCGAAACCTGTTCAGCCTGACTGGGGCCATGGTTGGCGCACGACGCAGCCGCTGCCGCTGCACACAGGGTTACGATCTGGCGGCACAGAAACGCGTCAGGAGAGCAAAAGAGACGTTCTCGAGGCTCTCCCTTCGAATCTCGATCTCCAAATTTGACAACTGCGGGTCATCGGTAGGCGGCACGCTGGCCTTTCAATAAACATACGGTATAAGCATTTTCACCCGCTTGCTGTATTCTTCCCATTTGGTTCCATAATGCTCTTTCGCCCATTGTTCACTCTTCGGAATCGCATCAAAACGGTACTGCACAAAATTCAGCACCGGCGCCGCCCATCCCCACACGCTACCTCCTATCACCGCAAAGGCGAGGTAAATCAGAAAATCACCGAAATAGTTCGGATGGCGGCACAAAGCCCAGAAACCGGTCTCGAGCAGTTTCCCTTTCGACCCTGCTTTTGCTTTGAAGCGTTGCTTTTGGTAATCACTGCCGAAATGAACAATGGTGCCTACCGCATACACCAATACGGCTATTCCATCTATCAGCTCCAAAGGAGCGCTTCTTCGAGCCCCAAAATAGAACGGTAAGCAATATCCCCATCCGGCCACATTTGTCAACATGATGGGCAACAGATACTTCTGGGAAAGGGGCAACCTGGCATCCAGTTTCGCGATTGCCGTATGCTTGCTTTGAAGCAACAATAACCAGTTCATGTGGGCAAGGTAAATGAGCACCATGGCCAGAATGATGATTTTGCGGGCGTTCAGCGGTGGGGATTTTAGAACATACACGCCCGTCACCAGCAACATGGTGTTGAACCCAGCGGCAAATGCAATGTTCGTGCGGCGGGTGACAAGAACGCCTGTGATACCAATAAGCGCCATTGCTTCGATAAGGAGTGCGTTCAGTGCCCACATGCCCATTGCCTCATGCTCCTGTGAACATCATTAGCCTTACGAAAAAGTTCCCCTGCCCGCCGGCGCCAGCGGAGGCGACCTGGCTGCAGCGAATAGCTGGCACACGTTCCTCGGGTGTGCGACCTGCATTCGGTCTACAGAAATGCCCCTCTTGGATGGTAGGGATTGTTCGGTTCATAGGGGGTAACTGTATACTCTCCTCTCAACACACGGCGCACTAGCCATTCACACCAGGGTTCAAACGGCTCCTCGAAAGAATCCATTTCTTCCAATGAAAGGTAGGCAGCCTTATCCGTCTCGACTCCGTCAGCAACAGGCTTTCCCTCAACATGATGACACAGGAATACAATCCCCAACCACCCAGCCCTGGGTAGGTTCTGAATGCCAAGCAGCCCGTCGATCTCAGCCTTGATGCTGCTTTCCTCGTAGGTCTCGCGCAACGCTGCATCCTCTGGTGACTCCCCCTCGTCCACAACTCCCCACGGGATGCTCCACTGCCCGGCCAGCGGATGCCCCCTGGCCTGCCGTATGAGCAGCGCTCTCTTACCCTGCAGTACAACTGTACCCACGCACACAGCCATTTTGGGTGGCCATTGCGCTGGTGCGTTGAGTGTTTCCTCGTTTGGATCTCCCATCGCTCAGTTCCTCGTACCCTTTTAGCGAAGCTGACTCGACCAAGCGTCCGGTAGCCCCTCCCTCGCCTGCGGAAGCGGGAGAGGGAGGGGTTGGGGTAGGAGAGGGCTAAAATAGTGCCATCCCACCAGTTCTGAGCGCTACCAATTTGTCAAGGTTATACCACCCCGACAGATAGCAGAACAAGCCGCGTCTACACCAACCCCGGCCTGGCACAAGCGGACCGTCCCCTCAATCCCACGACCCCGGCCACACGTCCAGCCTCTCCTCTCTCGCGGCCGTCCACAACTCCCTGTCGAACGTCGCCAGAACCACGGGGTATCCCATCCCTTCCTGCCACACCAACGCCGCGGCTAAATGGACCGCATCATATCCCCTCAACCCGTGCTTCCACGCCAGGTCCCCTGCACGCGACACCACCCCTTCATCCACCTTCACCCGTACCCAACTATCCCACACCTCACCCAGCATCCGCACCGCTTCCTCTGCTTCTTCCATCGTCAGATATCCCATCCGGACACCTCGCGCCAGCGCCGCCACCAACTCCGCTCTGGTCAGCACCCCGGTACCCATGACCTGCGCTTTGCTCAACATTTCCCTCGTCTCATCCGCCCGTTCCTCCTTTACAAATAACTTCACCAACGCGCTCGTGTCCGCGTACACGATCATCCCCGATCCTCCACCACCAGATCGCTCAGCAGCCTCGGCCCACGATTCTCCGCCACCGCCTCCGGCAATCGATATGCTCCGCCGCTCCACTCGATCGTGCCTTTCGCCACCAAATCCCACATCTTTTCTTCCATCTCCGGCGACATGCCCTTCCTCTCCCCACGCCCAACTGGAACCAGCCGTGCCACAGGCTCGCCCCGTATCGTCACTACCACGGTCTTACCCTCTCTGACCGTCCGAAGATAATATGCCAGCCTGTCTTTCAGCTCCCGTGCGCCTACCTTTTCCATGCCTCGCCTCCATCATGGAATTACAATGCGGCCTCATTGTACTGCAAGAGGCCGCATATTACAAGTCCCGAAAAACCTTTCCCTCTATTGCGCCAGCAGTAGCGTAGCCGCCGCTACCGTTGCCTCTTCACCGCTCACGAACTCTACTCAATGCCTTCCCCTCTCCCATAAACATGCACAACCGCTTCGACATCTCCAGCTTTGAGACCATGCTCCGGCAAATCCCGCGCCAGCACCACGCTATCCAGTTCTCTGATCGTCTCCTGCTTTCCTTCCCAAGGATACGTTGTCACAAACCTCGGCCTATCCTGGTCTCTCTATCCATACCGTATTGACAAGTTGCACGAGACCTTTCAAGCATCAGCATGAACAATGGCTTCGAGTTCCGGTTTGCCGTCTTCGAGCAGCATCTCGATGACTTCTTGGGAATTCGTCAGCCCGTTAGCCCGCCAGCAATCTCCTGATCCGATGTCCCCCGGCTTCAACCACCACAAACGCTCTTTTCAGATCGTCTTCTCCGTACTGCTCCAGAACCCGCTTTAACTCTCTATGCACCGTCTCCAGCGTTGAAGGCAGAATCCGAAGGTATATGACTCCACCACCCATTCCCCCTGCAAACACCAGGTTCCCATAGTCCCGGTCCCGCGTCACCAGTATCCGCCCATCCGCCTGGGCTATCCGCAGCAATCCCTCATCTGCCGCGCGCGACAATCCCGCTTCTCCCGCACTCACCACATCATAACCCAGCCCTCGCAGAAACCGGGCTGTGGATGCGTACACGTCTTGGTCCAACAAGAGCTTCATGAACTGGCCACCGCCAGGTGGATCTCATCTGCCGCTACCAATGCTATCGCATATCGCATGCAGGCGCGTATGTCCTCCACCGTCAACTCAGGGTAATAATCCTGGATGATCTCCTCGAATGTCAGCCCCTCGCCCAGCAACTCCAAAACGCTCTGCACTGGTATACGGGTGCCCGCGACGCACGGCTTCCCGAAATGCACTTTCGGATCCACTACTATTCTCTCCATCTCCATTCCACCTCTCGTCGCAACCTGATATCTGCAATTCCTATCGTACTACCGCTTCGCCCCGAGCGCAACGGTACCTCAAGCCCGCGCCAGCGGCCATGCGGGCGTAGCGGGCAAGCCAGATGGAAAACTCCCGCTTTGAAGAAACCTCATTGCCTTATCTTTTGAGCAATTCCTCAACGGTCAAACCGGTGTCTTGGCTATCTGCCGGAGCAGAATTGGAGAGATATCTCTACCTTTGTGAAATGGCACTGTAGTGTTTCTGCCATCCGGGTGCCGATACTGTCTGTGAGAGCCTCTCTGACGTGCTTCCACAAAACCGAGTTTCTCCAGTATAGCGACGACTTCCCTTGGTTTGAGGATGGGGTACTTTCCCATTGTCAAGCAACCGTCACTATTTGTGTGCCGACGAATTCAGCATCGAGTTTCGGTTCACCATCTTCGAGCAACATTTCAATGACCTCTCGAAGATTCCTTTGCAGTTCGTCGAGAGTTTCCGCCTGTGTATGAGCTCCCGGGAACCCTGGCACATAGCCAACGTACAGCCCGGTATCAGGACATCTTTCAACCACTGCTGGAAAGAGCTTCATACCATCTCCAACTGCAAGGTAGCTTTCTCCTTCGATTTTATCCTGCTGCTCAGCCCCAATACCTCGATCCCAACAACCCTTCCGTCAGCGCTAAAATCGAGGATTATCCCCGGCTCAACCTCCTCGGACTCAACTATCTCGGACTCGTCTATACGGATGTAAAGAGCATCGGATTCTTTATCGAGTTTTACCCTCATTGTCCTTCCTCAGCCTTCTGTCAAAGAAGAGAGTTACTACACGCTGTGGGACGACGTTTGCGTTCACAACCACGTGCAGCACCCGATTCCCCTTTTCCGGCACCGCCTTCGAGTAATGCATGTTTCCATCTTTGCCTTCCCAAATATCATCAGATTCATCAAGCGCTTTCCACAACCATTCTTCCGATATTTTCCTTTCTTCCATCATCTCGGCGGCATGAGCTGACAGTGTTGTTTCTTCCATGTTGAACTCTCTTCATGAAAATCTCTTTGCAAATTGTACCACTCTCCGGACGACAAAACAAGCCGGAGGCAAGCCCCGGCCTGCCACAAGAGACCTCTTGCAATCTGGCTTTTATCCCAACACAGCTCCTCCGTCTGCGCTGGTGGCCATGCGGGCGTAGCGGGCCAGCCAGCCACGGAGCTCCCGCTTCACCGGCCTCCACTCCTTCCGCCGCCTTGGCAGAACACTCTTGCCGAATTCCAGCGCCAATTGGTGCGCACTGAATGCTGGGGCAGACGGCATTTTCGTTGGATGATTGCTCACCCCCCAACCATGTCGCCGCTCTCTTGCTTTATCTCCTCTATGATCTCCTCCAAGCTCCTCCCTGCGAAGAGCGCTTCGCGTTTCTTGGAATAATCTCCAAAACCCTCCGTAAATTGCTGCAAAAAACGCGCTGCGTCCACCACTCCCAACTCTCGATAAAGCACCCAGAACGCTTGTCGATTGACTTCTACCAAAGGCTTCATTTGGAGTTTCATTTTGCACCTTCCTGAGAGAGGATAAGAACAAAGCTCGACGATACAAATAAGGCCAAATAAATGATACATCTGAAAATGAGAGGCGTCAAACACCAAGAGTGCCCAATCAAACCCAAGTCCCGTTCGCTCCCCATGCCGGTGAGTGAAAACGGCAAGGGGCAGGCAACTTTCTTGCCTGCCCCTGCCCTGCGAAAGATTTCTACCTCAGCACCGCCCCTTCATCTGCGCTGGTGGCCATGCGGGCGTAGCGGGCCAGCCAGCCACGGAGCTCCCGCTTCACCGGTTTCCACTCTTTCCGCCGACGTTCCAGATCTTCGTCGCTAAGTTCGACCTCCAGCCTGCGGTTCGGGATGTCGATGACGATCATATCGCCATCACGCAGCAGCCCGATGGGGCCACCTTCCGCAGCCTCCGGGCTCACGTGCCCGATGCACGCGCCGCGGGTGCCGCCGCTGAAACGGCCATCAGTGATCAGCGCCACCGAATCGCCAAGCCCCATCCCCATGATGTTGCTGGTGGGGGCGAGCATCTCCTGCATCCCAGGGCCACCTTTCGGCCCTTCGTACCGGATCACTACCACGTCCCCCGCCTTGATCTTGCCGCTGAGAATTGCGGCGTTGGCCTCGTCGTGGGATTCGAAAACCCGTGCCGGGCCCCGGTGAACCATCATCTCCGGCAGCACGCCAGCAGTCTTCACCACCGAACCGTGGGGCGCCAGGTTGCCGAACAGAATCGCCAGGCCGCCGGTTTCGCTGTACGGGTCGTCGGTGGGGCGAATCACAGCCTTGTCCTTGCTCTCACGCCCGGCGATGTTCTCGCCCAGCGTCTTCCCGGTCACCGTGACGGTGTCCGTGTGCAGCAGCCCCGGGCGCCTGGTCAGCTCGTGCATGATGGCGCCAATCCCGCCAGCCCTGTCCACGTCCTCCATGTGGTAATCGGACGAAGGCGAAACCTTGGTGATGTTCGGCGTCCGGTCGGAGATCTCGTTGAGCCGCGCCAGCGGGTAATCTGTCCCGGCTTCCTTGGCAATGGCCATCACATGCAAGACCGTGTTGGTGCTGCCGCCCATCGCCATGTCCACCGTGAAAGCGTTGTCGATCGCTTTCTCCGTGACAATGTCCCGCGGGCGCAGGTTCTCCTTCACCAGTTCCACGATCCTGTGTCCAGCCTCACGGACCAGATCTTTCCGGCGCGGATCCACCGCCAGAACTGTCCCGTTGCCCGGCAGAGCGATCCCCAGCACCTCGCTCAGGGAGTTCATGGAGTTTGCCGTGAACAGGCCAGAGCACGACCCGACCCCCGGGCACCCGTATTTCTCCAGAATCTCCAGCGTCCTGTCGTCGATCTGGCCGGACTTGTACTCGCCGACCCCCTCGAAGACCGAGATCAGATCGATCACCTTGCCGTCGGGCGTGTGCCCGGCCTCCATCGGCCCACCGGAGACCAGGATGGCAGGGATGTTCACCCTGACCGCCGCCATGATCATCCCCGGCACGATCTTGTCGCAGTTGGGCATCAGCACCACGCCATCGAACTGATGCGCCTGCAGCATCGTCTCGACGCTGTCGGCGATGAGCTCCCGGCTCGGCAGGCTGTACTTCATCCCGTAGTGCCCCATGGCGATCCCGTCGCCGACGCCGATGGTGTTGAACATGAACGGCACGCCGCCCGCCTCACGCACGGCCTGGCGAACCACCTCGCCCAGCTCTTTCAGGTGCGCGTGCCCCGGGATGATGTCGATGTACGAGTTGGCGATGGCGATGAACGGCTTCTTGAAGTCTTCCTCGCTCTGGATCACGCCCGTCGCTCGCAGCAGCGAGCGGTGCGGAGCACGTTCGTAACCGATCTTGACGATATCACTCCTCATTGTCTCCTCCATATGATTTTTTGACGCGGAGGCGCAAAAACGCAGAGAGTTTAAACATTTTCCTCTGCGCCTTCGCGTTCCCGCGTCAGGCTCAAAAAGTGAGTGGTCATACGTAGAAGAGGTTGTCGGCTATCTCATCGGCAGTGAGGGCATTCAGCAAGCGGGCAAGGCGGCGGGCTACCTCGTAAGGCCTGCGGTGTGCCGAAATGATGATGCCCCAGTGATGGCGCTCCGACTCCAGGTACTCCCGATGGAGTTGCTCGAAATGCACCCTGTTGTGAGTGACAATGCAACGCCCATGATTCGAGGCAAACTCCAGTTGTTCGGGGTCGCTCTTGCCGAGCATCCCTTCGTCCCTCGCCGTGGTGACATCAAATCCCTGGGCTTCCAACAGAGCCGCAATCAGCACAGAGAAGTCCTCGTCCAGATAAAGGGACGCAAACAGCTTCATGCTGCCAGCTTCTCTTCCTTCACGGACTCGTGAACCAGTTCCTCGGGCACACGGTTGATCTCTATGTAGTGGTTGATTTCTTCCTGGTGCTCGGCGTAATAACTCAGGGCATCGAACACCTGCGCCAGAGTCAGGTGCGGAAGATGGAATGGTATCTCCTCCGGCCTGATTCCGAGCCTCCACATCTCGACGATGGTTCGCACGGGCGTTTTCGTGCCCCGGATCACCGGCTCCCCGTCCAGCAGGGACTTGTCTTTCACCACATAGGGATGCGTCGTCTTGTTACCCATGACTTGCCGCCTTTTTCTCCAAATTCACTTCGGATTATACCAGCCCCCAGGCGAACC
>WFSD01000333.1 GCA_015486235.1 Anaerolineae bacterium | reverse complement strand
TGGAAGTGGATGCCGACGGCAGGATACGCCCGAGGATCAACCATCCCAGCCTTTATGTCATCGGTCAGTTGAGGCATGTGGCCGATCCTCGGCCCGATGGCACCTGGCTCTTGACCCGGGAGAGCATTCAGCGCGCCACGCGCAGCATGGACGTCTCGGAGATTCTCGCTTTGCTGAAGAAGATGTGCAAGTGTGTCGTCCCAGTTCCACTGGAGCGACAGATTCTGGTTTGGGGAAATTTCTTCGGCGAGGTGAAAGTCATGCAATTGACATTGTTGCAGTTCCGGGATGGGGATGTGCTTAAGGCCGCGCGTAAGTTGCCTGGGCTCTCCCGTGCCCTGAGGCCCTTCCCGCAGGCCCCGGATGGCGGGCTTGCCGTGGTAGATGAGAAGAATCTCCCCGACGTTCTCTCACGCCTGAGATCGCATGGCATACGGGTCAATACGACCGCAAAATAGCTTTCGGCACGCGTGCTGTTCTCGTCCTGGCCGGAGGCTCGCCGACAGCATCAACCGCATTCGCCTCTCGTGGCTGCAAGACCGCCACGGCATTTGCTCGCATACTCAGGAGGGCATGAACGATGGCAAATTTGCTTGTGGTCATACTCAACGACCCTGACCTTCTTCCGGACCTTTTCGAGGCCTGGCGGAGGATAGGGGTCCCGGGCGCCACGCTGTTACACAGCCTGGGTGGATATCGCGTCAGGACATGGCTGGACAAGATGGGCCTGGGCGGGCTGAGCAGGCTTTTCGAGAAAGAAGAAATCCAACAGAGGTTGCTGTTGAGCCTTATCGACGACGAAGACCTGCTGAATTTGGCGATAGCCGAGGCGGACGAGGTGGTCGGTGGGTTCGATAGGCCCGACAGCGGCATGCTCTTCGTAGTTCCGGTGAGCCACGCCTTAGGGCTGAGAAAATGGCACAAGCCGGAGGAAGAAGAGCAGGCAGAGCAGGAAGGCGAGAGAGAGGTCAGGGCGATGAAGATATCGGAGGTATTGGACTTGCTGGGACTGGAGCCTGCAAGGATTCCCCCAGACGCGTCGCTGGAGGACGCGGTGAACGAAGCTCTGGCTCATCGGGCCGCGCAGGTGCTGGCGGTGGTCAATGAAGAAGGGCATCTGGTGGGGGTACTGGACAGGGAGACTCTGGCCAATGCCCTGCTCCTTTCCATTTTCCCGGAGGAATTCATCGGAAGTGTGCAGGATTTGGACCAGGCACTGGATTTCGCCGACCGGACGCGCATCCGCTCGGTGGCCGATGTGATGTCGGAACCGGCCTGGGCGCGCCTGGATGACACTATCAGAGATGCTTTCCACACCATGCGTGAGCGCAAGCTGCCGGGTATCCCTGTGGTGGACGATCAATACAGGGTGGTCGGGTACGTCAACATGCTGGATCTGATGGCAATCCATATTCAGGAGGTGAGGGAGAACGGCCAGAGGAAATCCAATGACTGAGATGCTGGCAGCCGGAGCCCTTTTCTTCTTCACCTATGCCGTCATAGTCACCGAGAAAATGCACCGTACTGTGGCGGCGCTTGCCGGCGGGTTGCTCATGATTCTCGCCGGAATCGTGACACAGGAGGAAGCGTTCAAGTCCATAGACCTGAACGTGATTTTCCTGCTGGTGGGCATGATGATGATAGCGCACATCATGAGCGAGACCGGCGTTTTCCAGTGGATGGCGGTGCAGGCAGTCCGGCTGGGCAGGGGTAATCCGATTTACATCATGATGATTGTGGCGGCGGTCACTGCCCTCGCCTCTTCCGTCCTTGCCAACGTTACTGTGATACTCCTGATTGCTCCTGTGGTCATCCTGGTCGCGTCCAACCTGAAATTGAGCCCCGTGCCTTTCCTGATATCCAGTGTCATGGCCTCGAACATCGGAGGGTCGCTCACGCTAATCGGCGATCCTCCGAACATTCTCATCGGGAGCGCCGCGGGCATAGATTTCATGGGGTTCCTGGTCAATATGGGTGTGCCGGTGATCCTGACCCTGCTGGCATACGCAGGCATAGCCGTGGTGCAGTTCAGGGACGAGCTGGTAGTCCCCCCGGAGAGACGGGCGGAGGTCATGGCGATCGAGGCCAAGGGGCTGATAAAAGACCCCGTTCTTCTCACCAAGTCCCTGGTCGTTCTGGTGCTGGTGCTCATCGGGTTTGCTCTGCAGGGCATCCATCACCTTCTGCCTGCCACGGTGGCCCTTTCTGGAGCTACGCTGCTCTTGATCTGGACAGGTAAAGACCCTCACTACATACTCCAGCATGTGGAGTGGGACACGCTGATTTTCTTCGTAGGTCTTTTCATCACTGTGGAGGCGGTAGTGAAAGTGGGATTGATCGAGGCAGCCGCCAAAGGGCTGCTCGCGCTTACCAAAGGCAATCTGCCGGTCACCACTATCTTCATTCTGTGGATATCGGCGGTGGCCTCTGGTATCATCGACAACATTCCGTACACCGCCACTATGATCCCCCTGGTACAGAGTCTGGGGCGTTCGATGGAGGTCACTCCGTTGTGGTGGGCGCTGGCCTTGGGGGCGGATATGGGAGGAAACCTGACGCTGGTCGGGGCGTCTGCGAATGTCGTTGCAGCTAGCCTGGCCCAGCGGAGCGGCCACAAGATCACGTTCATGGATTTCCTGAAGTACGGAGCCATGACGGTGTTGGTTTCTCTTCTGATCTCCACTGTCTGGCTGTCCCTGAGATACCTGCTGTAGCCTGTTGTCCGTGGAGCGTGATATCAGCTCGCTAAGCGGTCAGAATCCGATAGCGTAGTTGTGCGTGTGTTTTGCCCTAATCCACTTACCGCGGGCGTGCCCATTTTTTGCGGGAAACTAAGTAATTCCCGAGGGGCCTATGGGCCCCCAGGAGTTGACTAACCTGCCTTTCGGGAGGCTTTGTCGACCCCTGGCAAGCCACAGCACAAGCTCTGTATCGGGCGTGAGGGCTCCCGGGAGCGTTTTCGGGCCTTGATTTGCTTCGAAATCCCTTTGGGGGAAAACGAAGTAATTCCTGGGGGCCCTATGGGCCCCCAGGAATCCCCAGAACCGTTATCGCTCTACATCAACCCCAACGGCAAGTAGCGGATCGCTTCAGAAGCGCCGAGAAAGCTTCTGAAACGACTTCGGGCTTCCGATTTGCTTCGAAATCCCTTTGGTTCCCGAATTAGTCTTTTCGGTGGGTTTAGTGTAAAATGTCGGTGGTTTCGGTAAACTTGGGCTGGAAAGCCCGGCTGATCCTGAAGAGGGAGGTTATGGCAAAGAAAAAAAACACGGAGAAAAAGAAGAAAGATGTGATCGAGGCGGAAGGCGTTGTGACAGAGGCATTACCCAATGCCATGTTCCGTGTGCGCCTGGATAATGGGCACGAGGTACTGGCCCACGTGTCTGGCAAGATGCGGATGTACTACATCCGAATCCTCCTGGGCGACAGAGTGAAAGTGGAACTATCCCCTTATGACCTGAGCAGAGGGCGGATTGTCTATCGCTACAAGTACTGATTGTCTTCCGGCGGATGTCCGCCACGGAAGCATTTATCCATCGTTTGTATAGGGGCGAATAGCTCAGCTGGTTAGAGCGCCTCGCTTACACCGAGGAGGTCACAGGTTCGAGTCCTGTTTCGCCCATTGTTGTATGCCGTACCAACATAATCCCGGCGCTTCGTCGCCGGGAAGCTTTTTGGCGGGGCCAGACTCAGACATGGAAAAACGGTTTAGTGGACGTGTGATCAAAGAAGGGCAGGTAACCGGTACGGCGCTCGTCTCGCCGGAGCCAATCGGCTTCCTTGGCGGGGTCGATCCGGAAACCGGAGTGATCATAGAGCCTGGGCATCCTCTTAACGGTCAATCTGTGGCCGGAAAGGTGTTGATCTTTCCCAACGGCAAAGGCAGCACTGTCGGGTCCTACACCATTCTTCGATTAGCGGCGAACGGTGTGGCGCCTCTGGCGATGATCAACGCTCAGAGCGAACCGATAGTCGCTGTCGGTGCGATCCTCGCCGGGATCCCCATGGTGGACCTGGTGCCGGTGGAGGAATTCCGCACCGGAGACGAGGTATCCGTGGATGGGGATACCGTCGTACTCCGAAGGCAGATAGTCTGATCGGCCTTGATGAGTTGTTCCACAAACCCCTCGTTCGTGCACGCATGTCGGGGTAGCATCCGTCGATCGCCCCCAGCACATCTCAATGCTGACATCTCGTTCATTATTTGCAATATTCCTGCTGTAGTTGTATTATGTCCAGGTCAATACGCAGGCCATTATCAAGCGCATTCTTGCAACCGTGAAGCGCCTCGGCACCCCGGCCGATTGCGCAAGGCGTTGCGTCGTCCGATTAGCCTCTTAGCGGGCCACCGGCACAGGCGAAGATATCTGGGGATAGAATATGAAAACATGGTGCCCAGCAGCAGTGTATATCCTTGCCGAAGCTGTGTACAACCAGCAAGGTAATTTGCCGCTCAGTATCACCGAGCTTTTACGGGCGTCCGGTATAGGAGCCCGGTCTGCCTCCAAGAGGTCTATGTACGGGTTCCTCAAAGCGAATGCCAGTTCGACGCTATCGTTTCCCTTATCCATCAGGCGTACCTGCCATGGGGCACTATCCCAGTGATCTGAAAGCAGCAATTCCGGGGGTTTTATCCATCCATATCTGGCATCGAACTGCCAGAATTCTGCGGGGAGAGAGTAAACCGCTAGAACGGCATACAGCCAGCATGGGGCCCTGCCGTACACCCCCAGCGGCCTGCCCCCCGGGAGGTAGTCCAGAAGCGCCGGGATGTCATCCGGATGCCAGTCGGTGGGGCCGCCGGGGATGCGCAGCGTGACAGCCAGTTTTTCGATGTCGATGGCCAGATCTACCGGGGCTTCCAGGATGTGTTTCCGGCGGAGAGCTTTCGTATCGGTGGCGAACAGCCGGGCGACTTTTTCGAGGAGGACGTCGAACGCCGGGCCGGGCTTCGGATTGAGT
>WFSD01000332.1 GCA_015486235.1 Anaerolineae bacterium | reverse complement strand
GCTACATGCTCTCCGACCTTATACCTGGTAGTGTCCCTGCAAGGGGTTTGACGCTCGCCTACCGGGCAGTCACTGCTGGCCGAGTGCCGGTGTTGATCCCTTCTAGCCTGCTTTGGCAAGCTGACCCATTACCTCATAGTTGGGCAGTAACTTCTGACTCTATCGCTGCCTGGGTGGCGGACTTAGTCGCATCGCCTGTGCTATTTTTGCTCAAAGATGTGGATGGTCTCTACACAGCCGATCCGCGAACTTCTACAGCAGAGGGCGATGCAACACTCTTGGAAGAAATCACTTTGTCGCAGCTGTCCAAATGCAAAGGGGTCGACCGGTATCTTACTCGCCTCCTGAGCAAGAACGATTTGGATGTCTGGATCGTCAACGGGGAACGTCCAGAGCGGCTGTTTGAGCTTCTGAGCGTGGGACATACGAGGGGGACGCACCTGCGGCGATGAGTGCCTTCAGCCGTCTTACTTTCTTGCTGTCCACCCGGCCGTTGATACGATCTCCTAGGCAGGCTGCTGTTCGTACACCAACGATGTCGGCGCCTAACTTACTTACTTCTGGCACCTCCGCTTCGCTCAGGGAACCAGCCAGGGCGCAGAGGAGGTGAGCATTATGGCATCGCTGGACGAAGTCTAGCAGTTGGTTTTCGTCCAGCAGTGTCAGGAGGTTGCCTTCCCCCTTGCGGGCCGTGTCTAGCATGCAGCCATCCACCCCAGACTCTACGGCAACTTCTGGCAAGACCAGGGGCGGAAGCGCTCCAACCTTGTAGGCGTCGGCATAGGCAGTGGCGATTACTTTGATTCGTGGATCGTAGGTTCGTACCGCCCGGCATGCTTCTTGCAGGAGAGAGACGGCATCAGTTTCGCGGCTTACTCCAAACAGGCCTATTTTCACGTAATCGACTCCGCAGGTGGCAACACCCAGGCTGGCCAGAGCCACAGTACCTGGCAGGTTGGGTACGTCACCAACGGCGGCGCTTACCGGCAGCGAACCAGGGGTTCTTTCTCTCACAAGTCGGATCACGTGAGGGAAATTAGCTCCCAAAGACCCTTCGCGAGGGTTTTTGACATCAATGATGTCTGCACCACCCTCGACGGCAGCCTCGACTTCCGTCTCGCTTGTGACGCTGACCAGTAGTTGCATCGTGTATCCTCTCTTTCCGGCACTCGAGGTTCTGGTTGCCTGTGATGTGATTCAATTCAATTCAATTCTACTCTCATGGCATAGTCAGTGCAAATGCGGTGAGCCTCGGGCTTTCGAAGCAAATCGAAAGCCCAAAATCGCTTCAGGGGCGTTTTTCGACGCTTCTGAAGCGATCCGCTACTTGCCGTTGGGGTTGATGTAGAGCGACAACGGTTCTGGGGGTTCCTGGGGGCCCTACGGGCCCCCAGGAATTGCTTCGCTCTCCCGCCTCGGCTGCATTCCCTCGGGAAACCTGAGGAGAGCACCGGGCGAGCGAATGATGGAATCCCTGTGGAAATATCAATCACCGCGGAAACCGGTGAAAAGCCAAAAAGTAGAAGCACTCAGCAGGATGAGGTCAGATCGGCTAATTCCTTGAAATTGTCCCAGAGAACCTGAGAGGGCTGCACGCCCTTTGCTGCAGCGAAGCGGGAGACAAGGTAGCCGTTTACCTCGAGGATGACTGTCCCACGGTAGCCCGCCTCGATAAGCTGGCACAGGCGCTGCCTGTAGGGAACGTTACCGAAGACAAGGGGCGAATGGTCCCTACCGTCAGGAGAGATATCGTGGACGTGGACATGTTTCACAAGAGGGATAAAGCCGGGCGGGACAGCCTTTGCCCCATTGCGGGCGTCATGGCCCAGATCCCAGCAAATGCCAACACCTGCCGCACGCACGGCGGAAACGATCTCCACCAGTTCAGCTTTGTTGTCCCCGATTTTGTTCACGCTCTCATCCCTGACCAAGAGCTCGAGGGAAGGACGGAGACTTGGGAACTCCTCCGCGATCCAGGTCAGAAAGGCCACTGTGTCACGGCGAAGCTCCTCGCGAGGGCGATCTCCTTTGGCCCCGTGGACAACCAGGATAGCAGGGCTTGCTTCCTTCTTGGCGAAGCAGGCGGCATAATCGATAGCCGGGCGGTAGATACGCTCGATCTCGCCCCTCCTGGCTCCAGAGAAGCCAGCGGATTTGTAGGGCCCCTTGAAAGGGGCATGGAAAGTGAGCCGAAACCCAAGTCGATGGCATTCCTCGACCAAAGGCTCTATCTCTGGCCAGTCGGGGGAAGAAAAGTCCGGTCTGAATTCCAGAACGCTCAAACCAGCCTCCCTCAGAGGGAGGAGGAAATCCTCGGCTGTGCCATTTCCCAGCCATCTGGGGTGCATGTTGAGGCCAAGTTGTGGCCTATCCTTTTCCTCTGTAATGGTCATTTTCCCCCTCGCGGAACCGGATGGGACAAACCGGTTGCATTCAAATGTAGTCCACTAACCCGTTAGGAACCCATCGACCACCCAGGTGGTCGCCGCCAGGCCCGTCCGATATATTTTTCACATCATACCGGATCGTCGGTCTCTCCGCTGGCCGCGGCAGTGAGGTTGATGCGCCTCAAGAAACCTCCGGTGAACTATCAGGCTCCCGGGATTTGCTCCGAAAGCCTGGCTTCACGTAGCCCCTGCCCTGGAGCATGGTTGTCCCTATCACCAGCCTGTAGTACTGGTCATTGACGCTTTCCAGCTTGCCTCTGGCTTCTATTTCCTCGCCGCCATCCACGACATCGCGGAAGAGCCCTTCATAGGAGACGATCTCCTTTAGCAGAGGCGCGGCCTGATGCGCCTCCTCCCCACCCTCAATTACTCTCACATTTTCTACTTTGTATATAGCCGGTGTGAACATGGATTCGCTGGCAT
>WFSD01000331.1 GCA_015486235.1 Anaerolineae bacterium | reverse complement strand
TTCAGGGTAGGTAGGCGGTAAGGGGGGAGTTCCAATATGAAAGGTGCCTTTTCCCCACCTGCGAATACAGTGCTCCTGAAGATCTTGGCCATCACAATAGCCCAGAAAACGCCAAACACGTAAAGGCCGAGGATGAACCACGCCGCATGGTCAGGGAAGAAGGCTGCGGCAAACAGAGTGTAGACCGGCAGCCTTGCCCCGCAGCTCATCAGAGAGAGGACTTCTGCAGTCACGAGCCTATCTTTCTCGTTTCTCATCGTGCGCGTGGCATATGTGGCCGGCACAGTGCATCCCCAGCCGAGAATCATCGGCATGAAGGACTTGCCATGCAATCCTATGCTGTGCATGATCCGATCCATCACGAAGGCGGCACGGGCCATGTAGCCTGAATCCTCCAGGATAGCCAGCCAGAAGTAAAGGAAGAGGAGAAGCGGGATGAAGACCCATACTCCGCCCGTCCCAGCGATAATGCCGTCCGTCCATAGCGACTCCACCCACGTGCCGCCAAGCCCGACGAAGTTCAGCATAGCCACCCCCCAACGATTGATGGGGCCACTGATTACAGCGTCCAACCAGTCCGAAAAGGGAGCAGAGCCGTCGATCGTGATCTTGAAGACAACATACAGGGCGGCGAGGAAGATGGGTATGCCCAATACCCGGTTGGTGACAATTTTGTCTATCTTGTCGGATGTCGTCAGCCTCTCCATGGCTGGCTTCTTCAACACCTGTTTCATAAGCCCATGGATGAAGCCGTACCTGTAATCGGCAATGATCGTCGCTGCTTCGTCGCCGAAGATCTCCTGCAGGCGGGCCATGCTCGCGTCGGCCTCGCGGATTATCTCAGCACCGCCGGGAAGGGCTTCTATCTTTTCCCGTACATCCTCGTCGTTTTCCAGCAGTTTCACCGCCAACCAGCGGGGAGGGTAGTTCTCCGTGAGTGCCTTGAGCCTGGAGATAGATTTCTCCAGATTGGCAATTTCTTCCTCTACCTCCCGCCCGTAGTCAACGATGGCTACATGTCTGGCAGCCGTTGCTTCTACCACCATGTGAAATCCTCCTTTCGCTGTTTACGATTCCTGGAGCCCCTGGGGACTCTGGGCTTTTCTTGATTCTGCCGCTTTGACGACGGCAGCCAGAAGTTCTTTTATCCCCCGTCCTTTGTTTGCTACCGTGGGTACGATAGGAACACCTAAGAGGTTCGAAAGCGCTTCGATGTCTATCTTGTAGTCACGCGCCTCGGCCATATCCATCATGTTGAGGGCAATTACCAGGTTAGCTCCGAGCTCCAGTATCTGCACGGTTAAGTAGAGATTGCGCTCCACGTTGGAGGCGTCCACGGTGTTCACCACCACGTCCGGTTTCTCCTCCACGATGAAATCCCGGGCGATGATCTCCTCTGCAGAGTAGGCGCTCAGGCTGTAAGTCCCGGGCAGGTCGACGACGTGGATCTCATGGCCGTCGTACTTGCAGGTGCCCTCCTTTTTCTCCACTGTCTTGCCCGGCCAATTGCCGACATGCTGTCGGGCACCGGTAAATGCGTTGAAAACTGTGCTTTTGCCGGAGTTCGGGTTCCCGGCTAAAGCAACGGTCAACTCTTTAGCCATTGTTTCTTCCTCCTTCAGACTTGTACTTTTGACAATCGGGTTGCCCTGCTGGGCTAGGTTTTTCGCCTTGAAGGCAGAAAAGAATGGGTAGTACATCTTGTAGTCGGGCGAAGCCCGACTACAAGATGTACCCTTTCTTCCCAGTAATGTGCCAGGCGTGAAGCCCCAGAAAGCTCCGTTTTCGCTTTGTCAAAAGTCCAATCAGACTGGATTGACTGTAATTCTGTGGGCCATTCCGTGCCCTAGTGCCACACGTGCATCCCGTATGGCAACGATAATGGGACCGCTTTGGAAGCCACCCTGAATGACCTTAATTTTTACCCCAGGATTGAATCCCATATCGGCCAAGCGTCGGCGTATTCCCCTACCTCCGTGCACGGCCACGAGCTTCACCTCCTGTCCTGGGGCGACCATGGATAGTGGCATATGCATCTCTTCTCCCATTGTGTATACCTCTTAACTTATCTCCACCTGGACGTTTTGGGCCTCTTCTTTTCTCAGTGAGAGATGGTAGCCCAGCAGCTTGAATTCGATGGGGTCGGCCAGGGGGGCAACTCGCTCCACCTCGAGGTCCGACCCCGGCACCACTCCCATATCCAGGATACGGCGGTGGGTGGCCCCGCTGCCGGCGACTTTAACCACTTTCCCTTTTTGACCAGGTTTCAATTCACTCAACGGTTTGATTTCTCCCATTTCTTTTGCCTCCTTAATCTAATCTCTTGAATCTCTTGAGAATCTGTGATTATTCAGCCTTGAGCAAATCGAATGCAGATGCCGCAGATAAGGCAAATAAACCAGAAAGGATCAGCGAGAATCAGCGTTCTATTGCTGGGGAGCTGAATAGTAACGAGAATCTGCTATTTGCCCCTACAGATTCAGATTACTGTTGCTCACTCATTGTTGTTAACCTCTACGATAATTCCGTCTGCCTCCTCTTTCCGTAGCGAAAGGTGGTATCCTTTCAACGTGAACTCTGTTGGGTCGCCCAGAGGTGCTGCCCGCTCCACTTTTATCCTCTCTCCCGTAACCAGGCCCATGTCCAGCAGACGGCGATGCAGAGCTCCTTGCCCCCTTATTTTTACGACAATGCCCTCCTGGCCCGTAGAGAGTTCGCTCAAAGGGATCTGCTTTGTTGACACCGGTTTTTCCTCTTTCCGAAAGGGATTCGATATGGTAGTTTCCGACTCTTTCGGCTCTTCGATAGCTACTTTCTCGGCGATGGCACCGGCCAATGTCAATTGTCGATTATCAGCTTGTACCAGCAACGAACCTCCCTCCGATACCGCCAAGACAGTGATCTCGTTTCCTGGCCTTATCCCTTGTTCCACCAGGAAAGCGCGGGTAGCGGGTTCGGCGTCAATGCGGACCACTTTGCTGCTTTGCCCGGCCGCCATGGAACTCAAGCGTGCTGTTGCTATTGTCGAGAAAATTGCCTGGAATGTGGGTATCGGCTCGCCCAGCGGGCTTACGGTGGGGTGTCCCAGAAACTCTGCCAGACGCTCAGCGATGTCATCCGGCGTGATGTGCTCCAGGCGGCAGGAGAACGCATCTGCGTCCTCAGGTGAGATGTTTAGCTTTTCTACCAGGAACACCTGCCACAACCGCCGCCGCCGGAGTATTTGCATCGCTCGCAGGCGTCCTGCCTTTGTTAGTTTCACCCCTTTGTAAGGGATGTAGTCTACCAGCCCGGATTCGGCAATTTTACGGATCATCTGGTTGGCGGAAATTGGCAGCACGGACAGCGCTTTTGCGATCTGAGAAAGAGGGACGGTTTCCTGGCCGGTTGCCTTGCCCAATCGTGCTGTCGTGATTAAGTACATTTCCACGCTTTCGCTCATGATCGAACTCCGTTCGCTACTAAAGTTGTGCCCTATAAATTCTTATGGCAACACTTAATATACCATTTCGCAGAGCAATTGTCAAAATTGCGAGTCGACAATGAGAGCGAGGAGTACGCGCTGCGTGCTACGTGCTACGTATTACGCGTGCATCTCTTCTCGCGCTCAGCCGCAATTCTTCCTGCAGCATCTCAATAACATTTCTTTCTATGGCTCGCAGTTTTGGTGTCAACTGGCCATGAGAGACGACATCCCCTTGTTTCAGAGAGATTACACTCTTGACCCGTGCCGGACGGCTGGTCAACACATATATCCTTTTCGACCATATGATGGCCTCTCTGACATCGTGGGTGACATAGATCACGGTCTTGCCCGTTCCTTTCAGCATGTTTTGCACCTCCTCTATCAAGAGAAGACGCAACGGCATGTCCAGGTCTGAGAAAGGCTCATCTAACAGTAGGAGATCGGGATCGACCGCCAGTGCCCTGGCGATCGCGACCCGTTTTTGCATTCCGCCGCTCAGTTTGGCAGGTGGATAGTCGGCAAAATCGGCTAAGCCGACCCGTCGCAGCGCGCCCATGGCGCGGGATTTGCGTTCGCTCGGGTCGCTGATGCGATCCTTCAACACAAAAAGAACGTTTTGCAGAGCGCTGCGCCAGGGTAAGAGACGCACGTCCTGGAAAATATAGCCGATTTTGTCCGGCGTGATTCGGCGTACGATTTCTCCCTGGTCAGGGGTTTCAGCGCCAGCAATCAGCCGTAACAGGGTCGATTTGCCACAGCCAGACGGCCCCACCAGCGAAACGATTTCGCCAGCGGCAATGCTTTCGCTGAGGCCGTCAATTACCGGCAATCCGTCAAACGCTTTTTTCACTCCTTTCAGCTCTATCAGTTTGGTCATCGGCTTTCACCTTGGATCAGCCGAGCGCGGGCAATTGCAACAGAAGAGGAGGGTTCGCTTTCCGTTTTTAATTTGTCGGCTTGCCAGCCCATCCGTTGTTGTAACGGGCGTAGAATGACATATTCGATAGTCATCCCCATGGCCACGATGACCAGCATGTAGGCGAAAGCCAGGTCGGTTTCCAGGTTTTGCCGCGCCCAGGCCAGTCGGTTCCCCAATCCGGCGGTGCTCCCGACAAATTCGGCCATAACCACCGTGCGCCAGGTAAACCTTACTGCAACCAGTGCTGCGGCAAAGATGTAGCCGCTGAGAGCAGGCAAGTACAGATCCCGAAAACGATTCCAGCGGCTCACCTGAAAGATGTGCGCCATCTCGGTTAGTTCTGGGGGAATGCTGGTCATGCCTTGCGCCACATTTACAGCAACCAGTGGCGTGGCCGTGACGACGATGACGAGGACGGGAGGCAAATCACCCAACCCAAACCACACGATCATCACCGCTACCCAGAAAATGGGCGGAACGGTGGTGCTGATGGCAATGAGGGGGTTGAAAAGCCAGTTTGCCAAGCGAAACCGTCCCATCACCAACCCTATCACACTGCCAATGCCCATTGACAGGACGAAGCCGATGCTCCCACGCACTGCGGTCAGTTGCAGGTGGTGGTAGAAACTTTTTCGTCCCAGCAGCCATTTCAGTGCGGCCAGGGTCTCGGTGAAACTGGGAAGAATGGCGGCGGGGAAGAAACTCGCCGCCATTTCCCACGTTGCCAATATCATGGCGATGGAGATGACCCAGGCCAATCCACCGTGCCATTTCGGGTTGAGTTTAGCGTTGCGCATAAAAGGCATCATCAATGGCCATCCCGGTCATTTGCTCAAGGTAGGTATCCAGGTCGGGCAGAATCTTATCGACTGGCGTAGGATCGTACAACAGGCGCCCAGACGACAACGCCTGCTCGATGAGCTTGGGCTGCATTTTGCTGTCGCAGTATTTCGTGAGTTGCTTGGCAATTAGTTTGCTGGATTCGGCGGGATTGGCGAGCATGTCATCAATTGATTGGTCATAGGCGGACTCCAGCTTGCTCAATGCAGCTGCTTTGCCCGGATCATCCAGCACTGTTTGCAGCGCCAGTACCCCTTCGATGGGCAGCCGCCCAGCCTTCCACTTTTTAGCAGTGTAAACGCTGTACAGGTCGATGGGCGCGATCCTGAGCGTGAGTCCTGCTCGCTTGGCTTTGTTGATGGCAATGGTGGCGAAGGGCTCAGAAACCACGCCTGCTTTAGCCTTGCCGGTGATGAGCATCTGGACAACCTGCGCGGCAGGTAGATATTGGATTTTGAAATCACTTTCCGGATCAAACCCGGCCTTCCTCATCGAAGCCCTGGCCAGTTGAGAAGGCCCACACTGTGGATTGGGCATCACGACCACTTTCCCTTTCAGGTCCTTCCAACTGGTCACACTCTTGTCGCCAACCACGTAAAAACCGCGCCACAAAGGAATGTTCAGCAGGCGCAGGTTATCCACGCCACCTTTCTGGAAGATGTTGGCGGTTTGCACCACGAAACCGAACATCACATCTACCTGCTGAGTTTTCAACAAAGCCGCCATTTGTGGGGGTTCGGTGACAGGGACGTATTCGACAGTCACGTTGTCACTCAGCTTGCCGCCGTTCTTCGCCATCATCAGGAAGAAAGGCATCACATGCGGGCTTGGGCCGCATTTGGCGCCCACACGCAGCGTGACTGGCGCCGATAATTTCTTGGTAGGCGCAGCAGTTGGCG
>WFSD01000330.1 GCA_015486235.1 Anaerolineae bacterium | reverse complement strand
CTCGATGCCGAGTTCCTTGCGCACCTCGGCGGGGATGGTTATCTGACCGTTTCTTGTCACCTTGACAAGAGTCTCCATGTGTCACCTCCAATGCTACTAATATAGTAACTTACAAATATCCTACCACCATGCCCCCGAAAAGTAAAGCCCCCTTCGCTTTCGGCGCTGTGGAAAAACGACAATCCCGGTAGACGGGATGGAAACCATGCTTTCTAGAACAGGTCGCTTGCGAGCCGCTCATCCCAAGGTGGGGAAACGACAATCCTGGGCCAGTTCGTGGAGATGCTTTCCGTAGAAGGCGGGAGGTAGCATCACGCTCTGTTGCCTCTGGAAGGGTGCTCCCCATCACATCCCTGACATGCCCAGCCCTCAAGACTACCCCTTCCCCACGCACATACTCCCATGTGCCCAACCCTGTTCCTGCTGCGGTGGCATCCTGGTGTGTGTAGAGAGGCCATTGTGAGAGAACAGTTGTTTCAGGAGGGAAAACACCCGTGGTCACCGTTTCCAAGAAGTACATAATCGACGAAGAGGTACATCCGCAAGAGGTTGTCATTCCCTGGGAGCAGTACCGGCAGATCGCCGAGGTACTCGGATTGGACCTGGATGAGGAGGCCATTGCCGACCTGCAGCAGGCGCGTCGGGACAGGGAGATGAGAAACCGGGATGCTTACGTCGATCTGGACGAGACCCGATGAGCAGAGTCGATTCCCCGCTCACATATGCCTATCCCGGGATTCTCGACATCCCATGTGTCACGCTTCCAGCTTTCTCCACTCCCACCCGGCACAATCGAGCGCCACCTCTTCCACGCTTGCCAGCAGCACCTTCCCGTCAAGCTATCCAGGCTGCCAGGGCCACCTGGCAAATGCGGACGGCAACACGCTTACACTTGTGGCTGTTGTAGTACCTGACGCTCGATCTCTTGGATCAGGAAGGGCAGGTTGGGGCGGGTAAAGCTCAGGTCAGGGGCCGGAATGCGGTGGTGTTTGATGTCCGGCAGGATGTGCTTGTGGTGGGGATGAGTCATAGCCAGGGTAGCATCATGGGGGTGTGGCCATGAATCATACCAGTATAGCTTCTCTTTGCCAGGATAGTTTGTGCGACAATATTCAGCGGCTTCTGGAAGGAGGTTTTCGGTGAAGGGAGGATGGCACCGTGAGACTTCATAACGGTATGCTTCAATAACTCCTTGTTGAAAGTCCAACAATTCGTACACGCATAGCACCAAATCAACACCAAATGCAACCAACCCTGTCAAAAACGCTGTATCCAAGCCAGGCGGGGGCTAATACAAGGGTGCTTAAGCGAATGGAGGGATAGCGTGCCGGCAAAGTGTATAGGAATTGTTCGTAATCACTGCGGGTCAGCATTGTGCGTTACTCAAGCAACAATGCGCCTACGGCGCAAGTACTCTGGTAATGGCTGTCGGCGTAGCAGTTCACGATAGGCTTGCTGCCGACTCAACCATACCTTGTACAAACCGTACCATTCGAGAAAATCGTGGAAGTGAGGCTTCTCACCATCGTCAAATTCGGAGAGTTGACCAGACTCCATTGCCCGGTAAAAGTCTGGAGACAGGACACCATATTTGTCCTCAAAGGTGCGTAACTGCCATTCGATCCAGTGAATCTCACGAATCAGTTGTTGTTCCATCTTTGGTTCACCCCTGAGCATTTCTGGCTAGAGGACAAGTCTGCTCACGAACTCATTCTAACATGGAATTGAAAAGGAAGCAACCAGGAAGCTGACCGGGAGGTTCATGTCAGAGACTTTGAAGAAAGGATACTTGCCTATTCTTTTGCCCTGGTACTTATGTGGGAATGCAGTACCACCTCGGACCTTTGCTACCTCTCCTAAGCGTACGATTTTCCAATCCGTAGGCAATATGCCGAGTTCAGTCATGCGGTAGCCGTCGGGGAAATCGGAAGCGTTCCCGATTTGCGTGTTCAAAAGCTCAGGCATCTTCACCCCTCCCTGACGCACGCCATTGGCGTCGGTGACCGATAAATGTCCGAAACATGTCCGATATGACCGATAAATGTCCGTTATCGAGCCAAGGCATAGCGCCTCCCCTTCTTCTCCCCCACGGCTTTCAGCAGACCTTTCTCCACAAGGGCTTGCAGATCGCGCTGGACCGTTTTGGCGGAAATGTCCGGGAAAAGACGATGCAGTTCCCCTAAGGAGGCGCTCTCGGTACCCCGTAAAACAGTCACGATCCGGATCTGCCGCTCGCTCAATCCCATCTTCTGCAGACGTTCCGGCGTGTAGGGGTCTTTGAGAAAGGTAACGCGCACGCCACCCTGCCAGTTCTCAAATTCCGGATCCGGTAGACCCTGTTCCCGACAAAGCGAGATGATTCGAAGGGTGCCTGTACCCCACCGTTCGATCAGTCCTGTAAAGTAGAAAGCCTGGGCCAGCAAGGGGTTGCGGAAGACCGAACTGTGAGGGCCCCGCAATGCTTCAGGCGTGAGGGGCGGCAGCAGTTCCCCAGCATTCCATATCTCCAGCCTGTCTTCGTGGATGCGGATCTGGACGTCTGCAGGCACTGTATAGTCCCGGTGGATCAGGGAATTGACCACTGCCTCCCGCAGCGCTTCCAGAGGATACTCCCACACCTCACGTCGCTGGAGGCCTTCGGCCGAAAGTTCCTCCACCCGAATGTCGAACCGGACCTTCAACACACGTCGGAAGTGCTCCATTGCTCCGTCCAGCGTTTCCAAAAGAGTACCGGCAAAGTCATGGCTATCCAGAATCTCATGCCCCCGGAAAATCCCAATGCGCACCTGGGCAGTGGGGAAAAGGCGCTGAGGTCTTCTCCCGAAAAGGAGCACGCCTCCGTTGGTCAACCGCCCATCTTTGGACAGGTTGAGGTTCTGCAAGAGAATCTCAGGGTGGTCAGGGGCCGCATAAGGAAGCCGTTCGTGCGCCATGGACACGAACCGACCGAGAGCAGCACGATCTATCTCCTCGATTCCCCAGGGACTTTTCAGAACGTCCCAGGTCAGCCCTGAACGCTCCAGAATGAGCCTCGCCAGCTCTTCCTGTGTCATATCTCGGTTGGTAGTCCCCACCCGCCTGAGATAGCGTCCCCCGTAGGGCACAATTCCTCGCGAAGGCTCCACGCGTATCTCCAGAACCTTCCTGCCGTGGATTTCCCGTAGGCCTATCGAGGGCGTAAGACCCAGGTGGGACGTGATGAGATTGGCAATCCGTTGAATCTCCCGGTCATCAGCCCTGACGCCGACGACCTCCCTGTCATCACGAACCCCGACGAGGACTGCCCCTCCGCGGGTGTTGGCAAAAGCGGCCAGGTCTTCCAGTGCTCTGTCAGTCCATTGGCGTTTGAATTCCAGGATTTCGCTTTCGGTGCGGTCTATTTTGGCCATTGTTCTCTCCGGTGTATCCCCCTACACCATCAGGCCCAGGGTACGCAGCACCTCGTCCAACGCCCGATCCGCTTTTGCCCGTTCCTCTTCCGCTTCCCGCAGTAACAGCACTGCCTCCTCCAAAGGCATCACTTCCTCGGCATCGTTCAGGGATGCCAGCATGTGCTGGATCCATCCCCAATCCGCGCTGGACGCGGGCGGCACGCCGTAGGCGAACCGGTTGTACGGATCGTGCTCGTACACTTCGGTGGGGATGTCCTGGTTCCACATGGGATTGGCGATGACCATGTCGAACCTGCGCAGGCTGCGGCCGCTTTCGTCCACGAACGCCGGCCTGCGCATGGTATCCCCAAGCTTGATGGTCGCCTCTTCGATATCGTGGATCACCACGTTCATCCACACCATTGCATAAGCCGATGCGTTGATGTCCTGGCCGAAGACCTTCACGTCGGCCACATTGCTTGGGAGCTTCAGACGATCGTTCTGTTTCTCGCCGTGCTTTTCCAGGAATCGGAGGTAGGCTTTGACCAATAACCCGCCGGAGCCACAGATGGGATCGTACACTTCCGTCCCGGGCTCCGGTTCGAGGATATGGGCCATGAGCACGCCCACCGTCCGGGGCGTGTAGAACTCCCCGGCAGACTGTCCCGCTCCCTCGGCGAACTTGCGCAGCAGATATTCGTACGCCCGTCCCAGGATGTCCGGCTCCACATCTCTGATCCCCAAGCGGTGCTTGGATAGCACCTGCACCAGCCGGTGGAGGTACTCGTCGGGCACGATGCGCTGGCCTGCGGTGGTAGCGTTGAAGTCGGTGATGTCTATCACACCCTGAAGACGAGGATTTTGGCGCGCTACGGCCTGGACGGCGTCGGTGAGCGCCTGCCCCAGCCCCTGGAGTGGTAGACGACGAATGCTGCCCCAGCGGGCCTTGCGCGGGATGTAGAAGCGTACCAGGTCGTGATCCTCGTCGATCTCCCGTAGCGCCTCCTCCCTATCGAAGCCAAGCTCCACCGAGATGCGTTCCACCTCATCGTCGAACACGTCCGAGAGACGCTTGAGGAAGACCAAAGGCAAAATGTAGTCCTTGAACTTGGGTGCGTCAACTGGCCCCCGGAGGGAACAGGCGGCGTCCCAAAGCCATTTCTCCAGCGTAGAAAGATCCATTAAACACCTCACGCTTCTACCCGATGAATTTGCCCTTCCGACGTCAACCTTCAGGGGTGGCTTTCGGGAAAAGTAACCAGCCCAGCGCGTCGCGCAGCTTCCCACAAGTGACGGTCGTACGTCACCATGGCAACAGTCTCCCCAAGCATCTCCTGCCAGAAGATGGCAGCCGCCAGGTGCGTGGCGGCATGTCCCTTCAGCCCCTGCTTCCAGGCGACATCCTCCGCCTTGGCCAACAGCATCTCCGTCGTCTGAATACGCACCAGGCTTTCCCAATCGCTGCGAAACGCTTCCAGGGCAAGCAGCGCCTCCTCATGTGTGAGAATGCCAATTTGCTTCGCTTTGGATAGCGCAGCAGCTACCTCTACCCGTGCAGTGGCAGCCGTACCCACGACCTCGCTCCCGGATATCAACCGTGATACCTCTTCGGTCCCGGTTTCTTCCACATAGCGCTTCACCAGGGCGCTGGCATCCAGGTAGGCGATCATTCTCGACCCTCGATAAGAAGCTCGGACACAGTCTTGTTCCCTTTGGCCCGCGCTACCGGGGAACGCCTGGGAAGTTTTTTCTGGTTCCAGCGCACCAATCCGGACCGGGCTATCGCCTCTATTCGCTCTTCGAGGGAAAGAGAGGCAGGCACAATGCGACCGATGAGCTTTCCTCGCTCTTTGATTTCCACCACTTGCCCGGCTTTCGTAAGCCTCAGATAGTAGCTCAGTCGGGCTTTGAGCTCTCGGATGTTGGCCCCAGGGGAAAGCATCTGTACCTCCTTGAGATGCAATATCGCGACTACATGTTAACACGACGTGGTTATGCGAGCAAATACTTCCTGTGAGCAGGTTTGTGGCATCGTTCCCATTTGGGGAAGCAGAGGTTGGGGGATTGGGCTTGAAGTGATAGAGGAGGAGATGTACTGAGGTTTTCACGATCCAGGCAGGGGACGCTGCCTCCTGTATCGTGTGTGCAGAAAGTTCAGTATCTTTAAACCAGGTGCACACACGCAAGGAGAACAAACCGGACGGACCTCGGCTGTATCGGACGGCCGAAAGACAGGCTGGCTACTTTACCCCAGCCCCAGCCAAAGCTACAGGTTTCGGTAATGCCTTGCTTTCCTACCGCACCAGAGCCGGGAAATTTCAACGGGTGCGCCAGGATGTCTACCATCGGTCGACCTTTCCGGAGATGCCCAATGCCGGTTTGTTCGTGACCTGGCTCAGCGCAGGCCCCAAAGCTGCGCTGTCCCACGACAGTGCGGTGGCTTTGTATCAGACGCCCGGCTTTTGTGCCCTGCCTTTTGCTCCTTTTCACAGCACCTCCACCATCTCCGCCACCTTGCTTTCATCCGGGTGCAAATACCTCGCCGTAGTGGTGATGTTCTCATGCCCAAGCAAACGTGACAGCGTCG
>WFSD01000329.1 GCA_015486235.1 Anaerolineae bacterium | reverse complement strand
GCTCCGGAAGACGGTGTATCAGGAAGTCGAAATGGGAGTGGTGGAAGAGGTGGTGAGGGGGTTTGAGGGGCGGATTTCAGAGGATGAGATATCGGCGGGGCTGGAGGAATTGAAAGCACGGGCAAAGAAGAGGCAAGGAAAGTTGTTTATACCGTCTACGGTGGTCATCATCCGGGGAGATCTGGTAAAGGGGTGACACGGGCTCACAATGCGCGCCCAATGCAACGGAATGGACAAAAAGGGTCTCAGGGCGCGTGAGTGTGCGTGATTTGACAAATCTAGCTCTTTGTGGTTTACTTGCCCCAGAGTAACGGATGTGGTATACTCTTCATAGAGCACAATGTCACATAACCAGGAGGCAAAGGTGAGCAAGAACAGAAAAGCTGTTGTGTACGTTCGTGGTGGTAACCCAGACTTTCAGGTCACCGAGGCGAAAAGGTACGCTCGATCTCAAAGCATGGATGTCACGGGAGTGTACTCCGACGTTGGACTCCCCGGGTATGGCAAGGAGACCCCTGGCCTCAGGGAGATGTTGGAAGCGGCAAAGGGAGGCGGTTTCGACGTAGTGGTTGTTCGGGAAATAAGCCGCCTCTCTCGTAGTGTTGAGAAGGTGCTGGACATACTCCGTGAACTCGACAAGAATGGAGTTGAAGTGATATCGGCAAAAGAAGGTATCTTGGATTACCGTGATTTGCTACGTACGACGGATGGGATGGATCTCATGTAAGGGGGTAAGAGAGCAAGTAAAGCACTCGCGTTGAATAACAAGTGCTTTACTTGCACGAATGTAAAACACTTGTGCTATAATAGCATAGTACGCAGCAAACGTGCACCTTACCAGCCAGAGATATCGCAAGAGATAAAAAAAGAACCACCTTGTGGGAGCAAGGTGGTTCTAAGCAAGTAACTCTTGGCCGATGCTCCTCCTGAGGGAGAAAGTTACTTGCGACGGGAGCGACGGGCGGAGGACTCTTTTTGACAAGTTCACCATTATCCCGCCTGCACCCCGCAAGTGACACTGCCAGGAGTACATAGGCTGCCCCGGCATTAACCGAGGCAATTCTATCACAACTAGGGGAAGACCGCAAGTGTGGTTTGTACACACACCATGCTTGCGGCCTTCCCCTTTTTTGTTTTCGGACGCCAAATTCAAGAAGGAGGTGAAACGATGTACGAGGAGTATGAGGAAATGCGAAGACGTATCGGCAGAACCCCCAGGTTCCGCGGGGACAGGCTGCGCGCCCTCCGGCACGCAAAAGGCGTATCCGCCGACCAGCTGGCAATGATGACAGGCATCACCGCAAGGCACATCTTCAGGGTGGAGAGGGGAACGCAATCCCTCCTGTGGGGCATCACTGTGGGGAAGCTGGCCCTTGCCCTGGGCACCAGCGCCGACTATCTCCTGGACCTCACCGACGACCCGGCTCCTTGCTATGGAGCCTCTCCGGGAGGTGACACATGACCATCAGGATTCGCACCAGGAGGTACGACCTGGATCATCCGATGCCTCAAGCCGGTGAGTACGGAACTTCTCTCTACCCGGAGGTCAAAGGGATGTACGAGCAGATGGAGCCAGCCAGAGAGGGGAGTGTCCACTCCGACGTCCTGGTACCGCTGTTCCAATCCCTCATTACCGGCTTCTTCGGCGGGGCAATCCTCGCCCTGGTGACATGGTACTTCATCGCCCAGGACGCCGAGTACGCCCTCTACGCTTTCGGCATCTCTCTCGTGGTCATAGCCACCGTGGTGTGGATGGGACTCCTCGACGACCACAAACGGCTGCTGTGGAGGGTGGAGCGGCTGGTTGGGAAAGACTTCGACGGAGATGGCGTGGTGGGAGAACCAGAGACACTGAGAATCGAACTCACCACTACCAACGAGGAAGGATTCCAGTCCATGGAGATCCTTGATCTCCCGGGCGATGCACACAAGCTCCGCGAGTTCGCCTGTGCCGTGCTTGCCGGTCGGGCGATAAGCCTCGCATCCTGGACCGGTCACGGTGGCTTGTATTCCCGAAGAGAGTTCATCGTTCTCCGAGACGAACTCCTGCACCGCGGTTGGATGGCTTGGCGCAACCCCCACGCTCCGGCGCAAGGGGTTATGTTGACCAGAAAGGGACGGGAGGCATTGGAGAGAATCTGTCAAGCCCCCCACCCCACCGAGCGTGCATGAGATTTCGCAGGCAGGGTGTATGCGTGCGCGTGCGTGCGCGAGATAGAGGACGAAGAAAGAATGGGCAACAAGCACGGGCAAGAGTATGAGACCATCACGGTAGGAACTGCCGACGAATGGCGTTCTACCGGCGTGTTCCTGGTCGCCCTGTTCGTGGGGGCCGGGGTGCTCGTGGCCGGCTGGGGTGTGTGGGACTTGCTGACTTCCAATGTTGCCCAGGCCGCTTTCGCCACAGCCATCACCAGCATCGGCTACGGCCTCACCGCCCTGCTGGTGCTCCTGGGCCTCGGCGGACTGGCTTACGGCGCCAGCTTCCTCATGAAGTCCATGGTGCCAGTGCACCTCTCCAAAGGCGTCCAGGAGCACGGCGGCGTGTTCAGGTCCGACGGAATCGTCATCACCCTCCCCGATGGGTTCCAGGAACTCCCTGCAGGAACTCAGAAGGAGATCATCGCGGCGCTCATCGAGGTGCAGCGGGAGGTGTCGGGCAAGCCGAAGTATCGGGAGAAATGGGCGAAAGCGCTGGAAGCTTCCGACAGGCTGCCGGTGGTGCTCTTCACGGAGGAGAAACTGGCGAGGCTGCGCGGGATGCTGGGCCGGTGGTCCCGTCAGCGTGGCTGGCCTGCAGGGAGGGTGTTGCTTGCAAGCCTGGAGGAGATGGAGTCCGATTGCGCCGGGTGGGAGTGGGAAGAGATGGGGACGTGATCGCAGAAAACCCCTTTGCCTGAAGGCAGAATGCTGTGCTATACTTCGGTGAGCAGAACGGATTGCAGGTTTCTTCAAGGAGTACACGAGGTGTGGAGAAAGATGAGCACAGACCCGGCACTTGAACAGAAAGTGCAGCGGTCTGCGGGAGTGGCTTATGGCTGCGAGTTCAGCGACTAAAATAGCTGCATCCTTCGGGCTTAGCGAAGAGGACCTCTACCGCCAGGCTCTGGAGAGCTTCCTTCGCGACAAGAAACGCCAGGTGTTGCAGATGAAACTGGAGATTCTGGCGCGTTATGGCGCCAGGTCTATAGCTGACCTGGAAGCCAGGATAGCGCGTGGGGATGTGGCAGAACATCCTGCGTGGGAAGACCTCATTGTCGCCGAGAACCTGGACGAACACCTGGAAGAGCTCGATGCGTATCTTGCAGACCTACAG
>WFSD01000328.1 GCA_015486235.1 Anaerolineae bacterium | reverse complement strand
CACAGAAAGGGGGTGGTAACCTGAAAGGGAAGACCGGAGGTTTATTCGTCTTTGTTGTAAACGCGTTGTTCGGATCAAGAGGTATAAAGGAGGGTCAAATGAGAAAACATCTGTTTCTTGTGGTAGCCTTGATGGCGCTTCTGGCGCTGATGGTGGTGCCTGCGCTGGCACAGGGCACTACTACGGTACCGCCCGTGTACAACTGGCCGAACCAGGGGGCCACTGGCATGAGTGGGGCTCTTGATAAGTCCTTTGCCGGACCGGACTCATGGGTAGCCATCGTGTCAACAGGGGTAACGGGTACCTCGGCAAGTGGATATCCCTGGACCGGCGAATTGCTCGGTACGTCCAAGCTCAACTCCGACGGGAGCTTCGTCGTGGCGTTCTCTCGACCAGTACAGAAAGGTGAGTGCCTGGAGTTCTGGTATTCGTCTAACGGGAATGGGCCATCTGCGCCATGGGAGAATTGGGCAACCAACAGTTGCACGGTTCCCATTCCGGAGCCCGGCACCATCTACCTCATGGGCAGCGGCATCCTTGGCCTGCTCGGCTACGCCGGACTCAAGCTTCGATCTCGCAAGTCGAAGTAGCAGTATCTCGTTCCGAACATTTAGAAATGCACAGCAAGGCCCGCCTGAAAAGCGATGGCGGGCTTTGCAATACCATGAATGTGGTATGCCACAAACTCCGACTGTGGGCAATTGGATATAGACTGCGGTAAGGAGGACGAATGCGCAAGAGGATACTCCGGACAATACTGGCATTGCTCCTGGTTTTTCTGGCGTTCTTCCCCCTGGAAGGTAGCGCCGCTCAGGATACTCTTTTCCCATCCGACAATGAGCGTTTCGGCTTTGGCGTGACCACCGACATCACGCAGTTCGATGTCTCGCAGCTTCACGCTGGCTGGTATGTCAATTGGGGAGCGGCACCTTCCTCACCTCATCCTGACGGCCTCATATATGTGCAGATCCTGCGCCTATGCGATCCTGACTATCACTCCTGCCCTCCGCCCTATTACACCCCAAACGGAGAGTCGTTGGCCCGCATTGTCCACGCCAACCCTGGAGTATTATGGCTCGTCGGCAATGAGCCGGATTGCCCTTACCAGGATTCCGTCGGGCCCGAGCGTTACGCCAGGATATACCACGATGTCTACAATACCTTGAAATCGCTGGATCCCTCGGCGCAGGTGGGGATCGGAGGGATGGTGCAGGCCAGCCCGCTGAGGATGAAATGGCTCAACCGCGTCTGGTCTGCATATCAACAGACATACGGCTCTATCATGCCTGTGGATGTCTGGAATGTCCATGCTTTTGTACTGCGCGAAGTCCGTCCAGGTCATCTGTGTGACGGCCGAGGGGCATGGGGGGCGGGGATTCCTCCCGGCCTGGATGACAACTGTGGCATGCTGGTTGGCGTCGACGACCTGGACAGGATGGATATTTTCGACCAGCAGATCAGGCGCTTCAGGCAGTGGATGAAAAATCATGGTCAGCAAGACAAGCCTCTAATAGTGTCCGAGTACGGCATCCTGTTCAACCAGGAGCTGGGGTATGGCTACGAGCGCGTGCGGGACTATATGCTCGGAACGTTCGACTACTTCCTGAATACCAAAGACCAGAGCATTGGGTACCCCGAAGATGATTTCAGGCTGGTACAGAGATGGGCCTGGTACAGCCTGGACGACGACAATTTCGGATGGGGCACCACATGGAGCGCTCTTTTCGACCCTCACACCCACCAGATCAACCAGCTGGGCCTGGATTTCGGGAAGTACACCGCTCCGTTGGTTCGTTCCTACGTAGACCTCACCCCAGATTCCATCAACCTTGTCTCTGCTCCGGTTTATGGTGAGAAAACTGCTGTAGATGTGAGGACATCTGTCTTCAACTGGGGAAACTCGCAATCTCCGGCCTCGGCTGTTCGCGTCTCTACCGGAGGAGTGCAGGAGAAAGATTCCTATCTCCCTCCCGTGCCCAGACGATACGCAGGGGAAGCCACATCATCCACGAAGTTCTCGCTTCTCGTTTCTGGCCCCACCACGCTCACAGTCAAAGTGGACCCGAACAACATTGTTCCGGAATCCAGAGAGGGGAACAACACAGCAACCATGTCGTTGACGGTGAACCTTTCGGCGGGGAATCTAATTTCCAACCCCCGAGTGCCATTCGTGGGAAGCCACGCTGCTTTCTCCAGGCACTCGCAAGAGAGGGAGTCACTGGGTAACAATATCTTCTTCCCGACCGTGTCGATCGCACGGCGTACAAGCGTCACTTTGAGTCTGTCCGTCCGAAATCGCGGTGATGTCATCATTCCGCAGCCCGAGGTTCAGTTCGGGCTTGGGAAGCCTGGTATGGACGTATTGGGCACGGTGTCGCTTCCTGCTCTGGCTCCTGGAGAGGAGAAATCCGCGTCGCTGGTGTGGCCTGACGCCCCCGCGGGGACGCACCGGGTTTGGGCATGGGTGGACCCTCAAAACGAAGTGCGCGAGGGGAATGAAACAGACAACATCTCGACGCTGGATTTGCTGATTTCCACCAGGCAGGTTTATCTGCCTCTGGGCATGAAGCACTGAAAGTGAGCGATGACTTGGCCCGGGAAAAGCAAGGAACCCAGGCATGCCTGGGTTCCTTGCTTGAAACTCGCTTTCGATCATGTCCTCCATGCCAGGCCTTTGGGACGAGAAATAGGCACAGCGGGTGGTGACTGCTTTGAAACTAGCAACCACGAACTGCACAAAGCAGCCACAAAAAGACATTGAACAGTCCGGGTGGAGGTGACGGGCCCCGTCCCAGCACTCCGTGGGGGCCATTTTCACACCGAAGAAGGTGCAAAACGTTCTGCCGGATTAGGAGTTACATTCCCACGCCCCGAAAGAATGGGCGGCGGGTGTTCGACGCATTGGTGTCAGCCTTGCCCGGCGACCTTTTCTACCATCCTTCCTGCAATCTCCCCCTGTCCCTTCAGGCTGAATAGTCAAGTATCAGGGTCCTCCTCCCTTTCTTTCTTCCGCACAGGCGCCCCTGGCAGGACTCGAACCTGCGGCACGCGGTTTAGGAAACCGCTGCGTCACTCAGCGAACAGCCTGTCCACAAGGCCGATTCGCTCATGAACAGTCCGAATGTGATTGAGGGACAGTTTCGCATACACCTTTATCATGGCCGGCGATTGCCATCCTGCAAGGCGTTGTAGGTTCGAGTCCCCTCCTCCGAGATCCAGCCATTTCGTAGCAAATATCTTCCTGAATAGGTGTGGGTGCCATTTGTGAGGATCCAAACCTGCTTGCTCTGCTCTGCGGTTGAGCATTTTTCTGACGCCAGAAGTAGTCAAAGGCTTGTTGCCTTTTCCGATGAATAAGAAATTGTCGGGACGGAGAGTTCCATACTTCTTTTCTCTGGCCGCCAGGTAGCTTTCTATCTCTTTGGTTGCTCGTCTTCCGAGAAAAACGTATCGCTGCCTCTTGGTCTTCGGAGCGAATATCAACAGCTCGCTTCGTTGGTTCTCTTTGGTCCATTTGTCTATTGTCAGAAACACCAGTTCCCCCACGCGTATACCGGTGTCCAGGAAAGTCAGTAGTATTGCCCGGTCTCTCCGGTCCAGCATACCTTTGCCATTGATGTTCTGCAACAGATGTTTTGTCT
>WFSD01000327.1 GCA_015486235.1 Anaerolineae bacterium | reverse complement strand
AAACCGTGGTTTGTCAGTAGAGGTCGATCCATTGACTCGCTGATTTGGCTGAGGATGAGAGCAACACCACAGGCAGGCGTGGTGCTATCTGTGGAGGTGAGGATGGGTAGAAGTCGAATCGTTGGGGTAATTTTGTTCATTTTCGGCCTCACCATGGCCGTCGCGATGGTAGTATTCCTGGTCAGTGGTAAAATCTCCGGAAATCTGGGAACCTCGGGGATGATCCTGGGAATCGTCTTGATGCTCCCGCTGGTTGTCCTGTTGGTCGGAGCTGGCATCTATATGTACTTCAAGGGTGCACAGGAGGTGGTGGAGTTCACCGAAGTCGAGAAGGAAAAGAAACTCCTCAACATGGTGATTACTCGTGGCAAGGTCAACATAAGCGACATGGCTATCGAGATGAACGTCCCCGTGAGCCAGATCAAAGATTGGGTGTACGATCTGGTGGGCAAAGGGCTGTTCAGCGGGTACGTGAACTGGGATGAAGGGGTTCTGTATTCGGCAGAAGCATCTCAGCTAAAAGCGGGGCAGAAATGCCCCAACTGCGGAGGCCAGCTAGAACTGGCAGGCAAAGGGGTCATCAAATGCCCCTACTGCGGCACGGAGATCTTCTTGAGCCATTGAGGAATATTCGAGGAACACAGGCGGGACTCAGCGTGCTGCACCCCCATCAGTAGATTCTTGTAGGACACTCGAGGAGAAAGAACATGGCAAAAGGCAAATTGCTGGACGAAATAAAGAAGAGACGTGAGAATACCCTGGAGGAGTTGGCGGATATCATCCCCGGCTACAAGGGGTACAAAGAGAAAGAAATGAGGCGGGAGGCCGACCGTCTCCTGCGCCAGACCCTGGTGAGGCGTCTGGAGGAACAGTGGCGACGTCTGCCGGATCTGGAGAAAAAGATGCTCTCCAAGGGGAAGATATCCTACCTGGACGAAGCTGAGACGGTGGTAAATCGTCTACAAACCCTGGTGGATAAAGTGAAAGGAGCCACTACTGGCTACGGTGGTCTTTTCGACGCCGTGCGGGTCAAGGAGAAAGAGCTGGATTCTCTCTACGATTTCGACCTGGGGCTGCTCAAGCGTGTAGGCGATCTGAAAGCCGCCATGGCCCGGCTTCAGGAAGCAATCGAGAAAGGTACGCCAAGCCTGGACAAAGCGATCGAGCAATTGCAGGATATGACAGCAGGCCTCAACGACTTGTGGGATCGCCGTGAGGAGGTCATCCTGGGCGAGGCCGGCGAGGAGATCGACGCGGGGCAAGCTCCGGTGGAAGGGACGTCGACGGCTGCCCCTGCCGAGAAGTCAACGGAGGAAGGGATGGGTGCTTCCGAGGAAGCGCATTGACAAAGCAAGTGAAGGCAACCAGGAGGGAAAGGAATGCCTAAAGTTTTTGATGTGGTGGAATACCCGAACGAGATGAGCCAGGAGATTGTCCACAGGTTGCCCGAGACAGGTTCCGGCCATTTCAAACTTGGGAGTCAAGTGATCGTGAGGGAAGGGCAGGCGGCGGCCTTCTTCAGGGATGGGAAGATCATGGCAGTCTTCGGCCCCGGCAGGCACACTATTTCTACCGCTAATGTGCCGGTGCTGACAGATTTGATCCGCAGCGGGCTTTTCGGCGGGTCGCAGCCGTTCCCCGCCGATGTGTACTTCGTCAGCATGAAAGAATTCCCCCAACTCGGCTGGGGAACCCAGGCACCCATCGCCATGCAGACCCCGGGGCAGGGATTCGGCTGGCTGCTCCTGGGGGCTCATGGCACTTTCGGAATGCAGGTCAAGGATGCTGGGACTTTCGTCGCCAGGTTCGTTGGTGCCAACAGTATTTTCCGGATGGCAGACATCAAGAACCGGCTGAATTTCGTCATCACCCAGGCGCTGACCGACCTGGTCTCCGAGGTCAACCCCGGCTCCCTGACCAAGCTCCAGGCGATGTTTGACGAGGTGCAGGCTGGGGTGCGGGCCAAGGTGCAGGATGCGTTCAACTCCATTGGGATGGAGTTGAAGTCCCTGACCATCGGCGCTATCTCCCCTCTGGAGACTTCGGCGGAGAAGCTGCGGGATATGGGGCTACTCACACCCCAGGTTTACGCCCAGTTGCAGGCTGCCGACGCGCTGCGTGAAGCGGCGTCGCAGACCGGCGGTGGCGGGCTCACGGGTGCCGGCCTTGGCCTCGGCGCAGGCGCGGGCATGGGTGCTATGATGGCCCAGCTGATGGGACAGATCATGGGCAGCGGCGCAGGAGCGGCTCAGGCTGGCGCAGCTGGGGCACAGGCAGCCGCTGATAACGTAACCGACAAATCTCAGGCTCAAAAAGTTCTGGATGCTTTGGACGAACGTCTGGCGCTCGGTGAGATAAGCGAAGCCACGTACAAAGAGCTCCGTGCTAAGTGGGAAGCCAAGCTGAAAAAGTAATGCCATACCGGTTCGGAGTGGCGGAGAGCAAGGCTGCCATCGTCTGGCAGCTCTGGCTTCCAACGCGATGGCGCCAGGGGTTATCGGAGCGTATATGGAGATGTTTCCAGCCCCGCCGGAGGGGGCTATAGGCGTTTTCGATTCCGGTGTGGGGGGGCTTTCCGTGTGGCGGGAGGTGGTAAAACTCCTGCCACACGAGCATATCGTTTACCTGGCCGACCAGGCACACATCCCTTACGGCCCCCGCTCTCTTGGGGAGGTGCAAGGATTCGCTGAAGGTATCATGCGTTTCCTTCAGGGCATCGGCGTCAAGATCGTGGTTGTGGCATGCAATACTGCTTCGGCTGCTGCGCTGAGCTACCTGCGCAGCAGATTCGACATCCCCATTGTGGGGATGGAACCTGCGGTGAAGCCAGCTGCCCTGCATACTCATACCGGCAAGGTCGGGGTGATCGCCACGCCCGCCACTTTCCAGGGGGAGCCTTACGCCCGACTGCTTGCTCGCTATGCCCAGGGAGTAGAGGTGCTGGCACAAACCTGCCCTGGGCTCGTAGAGCAGGTAGAGCGAGGGAAGCTAGATGGTCCGGAAACGCTGGCCTTGCTTCATCGCTTCTTGGCCCCCATGGTCGAGGCGGGCGTAGATCAGTTGGTGTTGGGATGCACCCATTACCCTTTCCTGCGTCGTGCTATTGAGGAGATTGTAGGGCCGGACGTGGAGGTTATAGACCCGGCCCCCGCAGTTGCCCGCCAGGTAGGGCGGGTACTGGATGGCGTGGGCAGGAGGCGTTCCG
>WFSD01000326.1 GCA_015486235.1 Anaerolineae bacterium | reverse complement strand
GGTTGGGATACTTGGCGATAGGAATGGTAGCATTAGCAATCTGTTCGTCCGCACTCAGGTGATCGTACCCTCTCCAGCGGACCAACCGCGCGTTGGGGCCCTCGATCAGCATGATGTTGAAAGCATCGCCCACGACGACCCGTTCCACCTGCTCCAGGATGTGATCCAACACCTGATCCAGGTCGAGCGTACCGCTGACAGCGGCGGCAGCCTCCTCCAGCGCCTCAGCCATTTCCCGCTGCTCACGCTCAGCCTCGAAAAGACGCGCGTTCCTGATCGCAATTGCCGCTTGCTCGGCCAGAGCCTGGACAAAACGGAGGTCGTCCTTGTCGAAACCCGAGAGTTCCATGCTCTCCAGGTTCAGCACCCCTATTGCCTCGTTTTCCAAGATGATAGGAACGGCCAATTCAGAGCGGATCTGAAGATCGCCAGCGAGACAATAATAATCCGCCTGGCTCACGTCGGGGACGATGACCGGCTCACCGGTCCTAAGCACCCTTCCGTGAACGCCTATATCGAGGCTGAGCTTCCTCCCTTTCCAATCCTCGGCCAACCCTCGAACAGCCCTTATCTCCCAAAAACCCTGTTCGAGGTCAGCCAGGGCCACATCAGCCGTGGCAGCACCGGTGGCCTTCATCGCTTCCTCACACATCGTCTCCAGGACATGATCCAACTCTAAGTTGGTGTTGATTTCCTTGCCGATCTGGTAAAGAGCCGATAGGCTTTCGGCGTGTTGCCTCGCTTCATCAAAGAGCCTGGCATTCTCGATGATATTAGCCAGATGGCTGGCCAGGATGGAGAGGAGATGCAAATCGTCTTCGCCGAAGGCAGCCAGATGGTGGCTCTCCAGGTTCAGGGCACCGATGACCCGGTCGCCGGCTTTCAATGGCACGCAGATCTCGGAACGCGTATCGGGGTCACAGGCGCTGTAGTGTTCGTTCTGGCGCACATCGTCCAGGAGAAGCGGTTGCCCGGTCTGGACCACCCAGCCCGGGACGCCCACGCCGATAGACCGGCGAACCAGCTTTGGCCCGCCAGGGAAGCCGGCCGAGGCATGTATGACCAGTTCGTTCGTTTCCGCCTCTACCAGCAAGATGGCGACGTCGTCCGGGTGCATCGTCTCCTGCAGAGCGGCCAATGCGCGATCGAGGACTTCGTCCAGACGGACGGAGGAAGCAGCGGAAGTAGCCACATCAAAGAGGACCTCCAACTCAGTCGCCCGCCGGCGCGTTTCCTCATAGAGCCGGGCGTTCTCGATTGCAACGGCAGCATGATCGGCCAGAGTAGTGAGAAGCGCCACATTGCGTGAGGAGAAAGCTCCCGGCTCCCGGCGCCACAACACGATCCCACCAAGCAATTCTTCCCCCTTAAACATCGGCACAGCCAGGATAGAACGGACGCCATCTATGGCAGCATTCTCCCTGAAGCGATACCCTGGAGTAGCCTCGGTGTCAACCAGTTGCGCAGGTTCGCCAGTTGCCGCAGCCCTACCGACAACTCCCTCCCCGATCCTGACGCCCATTTCGTTCACCGCCTTCACGAATTCCTGGCTGGCATTGTAGCTGGCGACGACGCGCAGCATGCCCTCCGCTTTGTCAAATTCGAAGATGCCTCCCTCATCCGAGTGGGAGAGAGCAACGGCATGTGCGGCAATAGTATTCAGAACCTGTCTCAGATCGAGCGTGGAACTGACAGCCCGGCTTACCTCGGCAAGAGCTTCCATTTCCTCGGCCCGCCGCCGCTCGGCTTCGAAGAGGCGAGCATTCTCGATGGCGGCAGCGGCATGGCTGGCGAAAGCCTGAAGCGGCCCGAGATGGGCTTCTGTGAAGAAACCGGGCGTGACGCTATCCACATTGAGAAAACCAATCACCTCACCACGCACGACGATCGGCGCGGCTGCGTAGGAACGCAGCCACTCCTGCACCGGCACATGGACCCAGCCAGGGTAGGCAGCGGTATCGGGGATGACTATCGGCTCTCCCGTCTCGATCATCTGACGCAAGGTTTGAGTCTTGGAAATGTGGAACACGGCCGTGGAAACGAATTCCTCCGCACCGAAACGTTCATATCCCTGCCAACGAAGGATACGCGCTTCGTCGTCTCCCTCGATGAGCATAATGTTGGCAGCATCGTTGGGAACAACGCGGCTTACCTGCTCCAGGATGCGGTTAAGCACCTCCTGAGTTTCCAGGGTGCCGCTAAGAACAACGGCAGCCTGTTCCAGAGCCTCTGCCAGCTCCCACTGCCTGCGCTCGGACTCGAAAAGGCGGGCATTGTCTACAGCCACGGCAACCTGGTCGGCAATAGTGAAGAGCAACAACTGCTCCTCCTCGCCGTACGCATAGGGGCGGTACGCCTGCACTGAGATGACCCCCACCACCCGGTCGCCGATCAGCATCGGCACCCCCAGCCAGGAAGCAGGAGCCTTCATAGTCCCCCACAGCCCAGCCAACTGCAGCAAGTGCTTTTTCTCCTTCTCCTTCTCGAAGTCTTTGATGAGAAGCGGCTTCTTGCTACTGATGACCTGGCCTGTCAAACTGCTTTCCATAGGCCGACGCTGCGGAGGTTCCCGGACGCCCTCGTCGATGCGGATGCGAAAATCCAATTCGTTAGTCTCCTCGTCGTAGAGAGCAATGAAGAAAGCATCGGCGGGGAGGACCCGCACGATCTCCTGGTAGCTCGTCTCCATCAAGTCATCCAGTTGGAGGGTAGCGCTGGCCGCACGGGCGATGCGATTGACGACAGCCAGGCGCTCGGCCCGACTTTGAGTCTCCTCGTACAACCGCGCGTTCTCTATAGCGATGGCGGCCTGGTTGGCAAATAGGGAAAGGGCCTGTACCTCTTCCTCGGAGAATGAACGGGGCTTAATGTAGCGGATAAACAGCACCCCAATGCATCGCTCTCTGGTTTTAAGAGGTAGGCCGATAAAGGCCTTGATCCCTTTCCCTCGCAGGAAGGGGGAGATCAGCGAGGTGCTTTCTTCCAGGCCGCTCACTATCAGGGGCGTGCCCGTCCGATAAATGCTCATCGTGGTGCCGTCGGGGCGGGGTGCAGGCTCGTCTTCCAGCGGCTCCCCGTCAGCCCCCATCCCCAGTCGAAACCCGAGATGCCCCCTCTGATCGAGCAGGTTGATCACAGCCGAGTGAGCGCCTGTGGCTTCGATGACTTTCCGAACCACCAGATCAAGGGTTTCTTCTGTAGTCGCAGCCTCATTGATCTGGATGCTCAGCTCATAGAGACGGCTGATCCGCTCCACCAATTCCTGCGAACGCCGGTACAACCGCGCGTTCTCGATAGCGATGGCGGCCTGATTGGCGATGGTGGAGAGGATTTCCTGGTGTCCCTCGTCATAGAGGTTCTCCTCGGTATAACTTTGAACGCCTATGACCCCTACTACCTTGCCGCCGACGACCATCGGTACCCCTAGCCAGGACTTGGCAGATTTGCCAAAGAGTTCGGTAACCCCCAGCTGCCTCAGCCTCTCGCTGTTTTCCTCAGAGCCTGCATTGGAAAACAGCAAAGGTTCTCTGGTTCGAATGATGTATTCAGTAAGGCCGCCCCTACCACGCCGCGGAGGGCGCTTCATTGGTTTGCCTTGTTCGTAGTAGAGAGGGAAACTGACCTCATCTTTCTCTCCATCATAGAGAGCGATGTAGAGGTTTTTGGCGTCCATTACCTGGTTCACCTGGCGATAGATCATCTCAAGCAGCGCGTCAAACTCCAGAGTCGAACTGAGAGCCTGACCTACCTGGTTGAGGGTAGCCAGCTCGGCGATGCGGCGCTGCTGCCCAGCGTAGAGTCTGGCATTCTCGATGGCAATGACCACCTGATTGGCGAAGAGGGTAGCCAGCCAGACGTCATGCTGGCTGAAACGTCTCCCTCTGGTGCTCTCAACGAAATCCAGGACACCGATGACTTGCTCGCCGCGCTTTAGTGGCACACCTAAGATGGCAGCAATGGGCTCAGCCTCCCAGCTTGGCGCCCGCCCCTCCCAATGCTGATAATCGTCCACGACCAGTGGTCCGCCGCCTTGCAATACTTTGCCCGCAACCCCTTCACCGGGGGCCAGGCGCGTACCGGTGTAATCTTTCGTGTAACCGCGACTGACAACCAGCCTAAGATTCCCTTTCGTCTCGTCAAAAAGATAAACACTCCCGGCCCCAACGCCCAGCAGACGACAACCCTGCTCCATGATATTCTGCAGAAGTTTGTCGAGCTCCAGTCGGGAAGTGATCGCCAGGGAGATTTCCCGCAGCGCCTCCAGTTCCTCAGCCTGCTGCCGTTCTGCTTTCAAGAGGCGAGCGTTTCCGATGGCAATGGCGGCCTGGTTGGCGAAGAGGGTAGCCAGCCAGATCTCACGCTGGTCGAAACGCCTGGTCCGGCCCACCACGGTGAATTCCAAAACGCCGACATTCTGCTCGCCATATTTGAGAGGCAAGCTGAGAACGGCAGTGAGTGGCTCGGCCTCCCAGTCCGGCGACCGCCCCTCCCAATGCTGATAATCGTCCACGGTCAGCGGTTTGCCGCTCTGCAATACCTTGCCGGCAAGTCCTTCACCGGGAGCCAGGCGCACGCCGGTGTAGTCCTCCCTGTAGCCGTGGCCGACAACCAGCTGCAAGTCGCCTCTTGTCTCGTCGACGAGATAAATACCCCCGGCCTTGACCCCTAGCAAGCGGCGGCCCTGTTCTATAATGTTATGCAAGAGTTCGTCGAGCTCCAGTTGAGAGGTGATCGCCAGGGAGATTTTCTGCAGCGCCTCCAGCTCTCCGGCCCGCTGTTGCTCGGCCTTGAAGAGGCGGGCGTTCTCGATAGCGATGGCGGCCTGACCAGCAAAAAGGGTAGCCAGCCAGATATCGTGCTGGTCGAAATGCCTGGCACGGGCGACCTCGGCGAAGCCCATGGTGCCAATAACCCGTTCACCATACTTGAGGGGCACGCTGAGGACAGCGGTAAGCGGCTCATCCTCCCAGCTTGGCGATCGTCCGTCCCACTGGTGGTAATCGTCGACAGCCAGCGATTCGCCACTCTGCAATACCCGGCCCGCGACCCCTTCCCCGGGGGCCAGACGTGTGCCGATATAGTTCCTCGAGTATCCACTGCTGACGATCAGTTCCAGGTCACCCCTCGCCTCGTCAACGAGGTAAACGTCTCCCGCCTTGACATCCAGCAGGCGGCAACCTTGTTCTACAATGTTATGCAGGAGTTCGTCGAGTCCCAGTTGGGAGATGATCGCCAGGGAGACCCCCTGCAATGCCTCCATTTCTTCTACCCGCCGACGCTCAGCCTGATACAGGCGGGCGTTCTCCAGCGCGGCGGCCATCTGGTTGGCGAAAGCAGCAATCGCCGGGATATCAGCCTCTGTCATGCGAGCAGCAGAAACGCCGAGGATGCCAATAATCTTCCCCTCAACGGAGAGAGGGGCGGCGATGCTACGCGGCGTTCCCACCATGCGAATAATCGTGGGCATCAAGGGACGCACTGGCGTCGGGACGATGGGGGTGAACAGCGCCACGACGTCAGGAACGAAGACAGCTTTGCCCGCCAGTACCTGTTCGCTGATGGCTAGTTGCTTCACCGGGAAGGTATAGCCCGCAGCCTTGATACCCGTCAGCTTCTCGGCCTGAGCCAGGGCCTGGGAGGCAAGCGCTGTGTAGCGGATGGTAAAGTGCTCCCCTGTTTCGTCCAGTAATGCAACGGCACCGGTGAACCCCAGCGCCTGCAACTGTTCCATGACGGTGGCGAAAATAGCCTCGGGGGTACGGGCAGCCCGCTGGACTGCCGCCGCGGCCGTATTCAAGGTGCGCAGTAACTTCTCGCTCCACGCCCGCTCAGTAATATCCCTTAGAACCGTCTGAAAGCCAACGACTTTCCCCTTTCTTCTAATCGGGTTGCTCTTATACTCCGCAAACTTTTCCCCTTTCGGCGTGGTTATTGTAATCTCGCCTTCAACCGGGCCTCCTCGAGCTATCTCCGCCAGCTCCTCTAGCAGTCTCGGCCGGTATTCCTCGGCAACAAATTCGAGCATGTTCTTTCCAATGAGCTCGTCTTCCCTGAAGCCATATTCTGTGACAGCTCTGTTTACGGAAGTGATATCTCCTTTCAAATTGAACGCGATGATGACATCCCTTGCGCTCTCGACAATATCCCTATATTTCTCTTCGCTTTCCCGCAGCGCCTCCTCCACCCGCTTGCGCTCGGTGATATCACGCAGGACGCCCTGGGTGGCCGTGCCACCGCGGTAAGGCACATAGGAAACGGAGACCTCCACTTCGATCTCGTTGCCCTCCTTGTCCAGTGCGGTGAACTCGTAACGAGGGCTCACTTGCTTACCCTCGGCCAGTTTCCTCGCGCGCTCCTCGATCATCGGCAGGCTCTTGGGCGCCACCAGGCTTCTGAAGTCGAAATCCGGCGCCCGGACCTCCTCCGGCGTGACCCCAAACAGTTCCTCAAACTTGGGATTAATGAGCTCGAATTTGCCGCCATAGAGCAAATATATGGCGTCGTTGGATTGCTCGACCAAGGCGCGGTATTTCTCCTTGCGCTCACGCAGCGCCTCCTCTGCATGAACCCGCTTGGTGATATCGCGCAAAACGCCTGTGAAAAACATATCTCCACCCGCGCTCCACGCTGCCACAGACAACTCTACAGGAAATTCAGTGCCATCTTTCCTAAGCCCAGTCACCTCGATTGGCTTTCTAGCGATGTGTAATCCCTTCGACGAAACTGCAGCCTTCACCGCCCTTCGATGTGCCTCGCGAAATCTTTCTGGCGTTACCAAGTCAAGCGTTTTTCCAATTACTTCATCCGCCGAATAGCCAAAGATATCAGATGCACCCCGGTTCCAGAAAATGATCTTATCATTGCTATCGATGGTGATGATGGCGTCATTTGCAGTTTCAGCAATGGCCCGAAATCGGGCTTCGCTCTCCTGCAAGCTCTTCTCTGTTTTCTTGCGCTCGGTAATGTCCATGAGAGAGGCCAGGACCTTTTTCGTCCTCTGGACTGTTCCTACGTTTAGATATATGTCCTTTACGTTTCCCTCTCTATCAACAAACTTGAATTCATAGCTCGAAGGTGCCCCCCCTTCTTTCTTCCTCCTCGAGAAATGGTACTTTTTCATCCTCTCGAGATCCTCGGGAGCGACAAACTCAGTCCAGCTTTTCTTCCCCTCGATCTCTTCCCTGGAATAACCGGATAGACGCTCGAACTCTTCGTTGACCAGGGATATCGTCATATCTTCCTCGACCACAGCCAGGGCAGTGCCGACGTGCCTGAACAATGTGCGGTACATCTCCTCTGATTCTCTGAATGCTTTGGCCCATTCCTCTCTAGACGACCGCATCTGCTCGACGCGAAGGAGAACCTTGCGGAACTCATCCGGGGATATTGGCTTGCGCAGGTAGTCAACCGCACCCAACCGAAGGGCTTCCATCGCTTCATCCTCCTCGTCAGAGGATACGGTCACCACTACATCCAGATCGAGCCCAGATTGTCGAATCTCCTTCAGCAACGAAAGGCTATCCACATCTGGCACGCGGAGGTCCAGTAACAGCAATGTGTATCCTTTTCCTTCCTGTTCAGCGGCTTTCAATCGTTCCAGGATGCCAACCGCGGAAGTTACACATTCGATTTCATAGCCTGCCTCTTGCAGATCCCGCTGCAGACGCTGGCAAATCTCAGCCTCGCCGTCTACGATAAGCACTCTCACTTTGGCACCTCCTCACCCGTGCCACTCAACGAACTGACCATGGCGCGGCCCATCACTCCACGACGTAAAACGACTTCCTTGTTCTTCCGACTCCCTCATCCCAGCTTAGAACCTGTTCGGAAAGCCTGCAGGGTAGGCTAAGACAATGCCTTCGCCCACCCGTAAGCACCTCAAAAACGGAGTTTTCGGGTAGGCTCTCAGCAGCCTGCTCTGCAATTGAAGACGGTCCGCATGAGGGGTTAGTTGCGGTGCGTGGCCCTCACCTGCAATTGTGAAACCACCCCTACCCGTGCACATCTTCTCACACCTCGACCTGGACGAGCCAGAACCAAAAAATCGACGCAGAGAGATATAGAAAGCCGTCAACCTGTAGCTCTCCATCCATCTGTGACAGAAGCTTTCGTAGATGCTGGTGGCTATCGGCCAACGGCTGCAGGCTTCTCTATCAGCGTGCTCCGCGGTGAAGATTTTCTCGCCCATTATGCAAGAATTTCACCCCCAACTCATTTCATTCCTCGAACATCACCTCTCCGGCCTTGATCACCTGGGCGACCATGTTCGTCCCGTACCGATAGGCCAGGTCACGGTAGTCGTCGGTATCGAGAATCAGAATGTCCGCCTGCTTGCCAATCTCCAGGCTCCCAATCTGATCTTCCCGGTCGATAGCCCATGCAGCGTTAATGGTGGCTGCGGTCACGGCCTCCGCCGGAGTCATCCTCATGTAGCGGACCGACAGCGCAATCATCATCTGCATGGACTCACACCACGAGGTGCCAGGGTTGAGGTCAGTGGCAATGGCAAGAGCGCCACCTGCATCTATGATAGCCCTGGCAGGGGCGTACTCCGGCTTGCCCAGGCCAAAAGGCGTGCCCGGCAACGCCACCGCAATGGTGTCCGAGGCAGCCAGAAGCGCTATTTCCTCCGGCGGGGTAACCACCAGGTGATCTGCAGAGGTGGCGCCAAGCTCCACCGCCAGCGCTGTGCCGCCAAGGGAGCGAAACTCATCAGAGTGAATCTTCAATTTCATTCCAAGCTCTTTTGCCCTGGCCAGTATCCGCCTGCTCTGCTCCAGGTCGAAAGCCCCCTCCTCGCAGAAAACGTCGCAGAACTCCGCAGCTTTCACATACGGCGCGGGCATGGGGTCGTCCGGCCTGCTTTCCTCGCCAATCCTGTAAACCAGATCGGCCACCTCAGGGAGCATCTCATCGACTACCAAATCCACGTATCCGTCTGGATCGTCAGCAAATTCCTCCGGAATGGCGTGGGCACCCAGGAAGGTAGGCACCAGCTCCACAGGCTGTTCCACGTTCAGGAGGGCTATGGCGTCCAGCATTTTCAACTCATTTTCCATGTCAAGCCCGTAACCGCTCTTCACTTCCGCGGTGGTGGTGCCATAGGCTAACATGTAGCTGAACCTGGGCCAGCTTTCCCGCACCAGGTCGTCCGCCGATGCTAATCTGGTCTTCCTGACAGTATTCATGATTCCCCCGCCGGACCTCATTATATCCATGTAAGTCGCCCCGCGAGCGCGCATCTCGAATTCATCCCGACGATCGCCTGCCCAGACCGCGTGAGTGTGAGGATCCACGAATCCTGGCATTACCACCCTGCCCTTGGCATCAAGCACATTGTCCGGCGTTATACTCCCTTCGAAGCCTCCTCTCTTTCCCACGGCAACTATCCGTCCCTGCTTCACAGCCACTACGCCATCCTCGACTATGCCAAGATCCTGCATCGCAGGTCCACGCCGCGGTCCTGCCGGGCCTGCGAGCGTCAAAAGCTGCCCCACATTCTCGATCAGCAAATCAGCACGCATCCGATCCTCCATCGATTGGCACTCAATGTAACTCTACCGAGTGCAGGCGCCACTCGACGAACTTCTTGGGGTCATTCGGATTCTCATATCTGCCCGCCACGCCCCAATCGGCCTGGTAGGCCCCGGCGCCGGTGTTCACCTTAACAGTCACGGTTACCAATACGCCATTGCCGGACACACCAGGCAGAAAATCCGAGGGGTGGCGCAATGATACCAGTCGGACCTTCCCATGATCCTTTACCGGATATTTCTTGGACAGTCTCTTCCAGGCATTTCTGCCCTCCCCATCCATATATGCTTTCTGCGCCTCTGCAAATCCTTTTTCTTGCATAGTCTCGTAAAACGCTGCCACCGCCCCTTCGGGGTAAAAAGGATGCTTTGGAGCGCCATAACAGAAAACGATAGAGGGATCGCCAGGACGAAAAGTCTCTCCGGCCTTTCCGCGCCGATAGACCACCTTTTTGCACAGGAAATCCCTGTCGTTCAGCCGGGCGCGAACCGCAACTTCTTTGACCACCGAGTCACAGCCCAGAGGAACATCAGTCAGCTTCGTATCGGAACTGGGGGTCAGTTTAGCGGGGGAAACCGTGATCCCGCCACCGCCAATCCAATGTCCCAAAACCGCATAACGTTTCCCATCCCAGCGAAAAATAGAGAGGAAGGTTGGATACGGAACGCCACCAAACCCAAAGAGCACAATCTCAGGAAGGCCATCGCCCGCCTTGCACAGAAATGGGACGACCCTCGTCTCCCCGAGGTAGCCCTGACCTTTGCCATTAGCCATATCAGGCAGAAGCATACCCGGGAGCAGTTCGCCGGACTTCGTAGGTTCGCCCGATGTAGGGAAATTCACAGAGTCGTAAATCACTCCCCCCAGTGGGCCTTCATCCGGTTCGTTCTTGCCTCCGCTCCGGTAGTTGTAGCGGAAAATGAGCAGGTGCTCCTCTGCGGCATCACCATCGGCGTTGAGACGAAACCACTGGGTCAGTTTCCACCCTCCAGGAAAAAGCTGCCTTGCTATGGTTTTAGCCGTGGTTTCTTCTTCCCGAGCTTCACTCTTCACCGGCAATGGCCCTCGAATCACCACAAAAGCAACTAGCGCAGCGACCACAAAACTGACGAAGATCAGTGGGCGCACGATCAAAGGCCGAAGCAACACCTCCCAAACGATGGGGATGAGTATTATCGCCCCTATCACTGTGAGAGCGAGCATTGTCCTGCTATGCAAAATGGTGTTCAAGATCGAAGTAGACATTTCTTTTCCTGACGGACCTGTGACGGTCAT
>WFSD01000325.1 GCA_015486235.1 Anaerolineae bacterium | reverse complement strand
CCCTTTTCACCGGGCGGCGGGTCCGGCCGGATGTGGCAATGACCGGGGAGATCACTCTGAGGGGGAAAGTGCTGCCGGTTGGCGGCGTAAAGGAAAAAGTCCTGGCGGCGGACAGGGCTGGCATCACTACGGTCATCCTGCCCCGGAAGAACGAGGCAGACCTGGAGGATGTGCCGGAGGAGATCAGGAAGCGGATGGAGTTTGTCCTGGTGGACACGGTGGACGAGGTTCTGGAGGCGGCGCTGGAGCCGAAATCCGAATCCGGAGGGCCGCAGGGAGAGGAAAGAAATGTGCCGGCAAATCAGTGAAACGGCGAGCCCAACTCTGCCGGGTACGTCGCTGATTCGCCGGCTCCCTGATTCATTGGTCTCGGCCGATGTGACACAATGCTGGCGTACTGGCCAGCGAGCGTTGGAGAAAGGCAGACATGTATGTCCATCCCAGTGGGGCGCATACGCATGTGTAATCCTGGGCAATTTAGAGATTGGGCTTTCGACAAAGCGGAAACGGAGCTTTCTGGGGCTTCACGCTTGGTAGACGACTGGGAGGAAATGGTACATCTTGTGGTTGGGCTTCGCCCGACTACAAGATGGATCATCCTTTCTTTCCTGCCTTCAAGGCGAAAAACTCAGCCCAGCAGGGCACCCCGATTGTCAAAAGTCCAATAGAGAACAAGGAGAGATTATGTTGTGGTAAGAAAAAGAAAGAGCAACGAGCCGAAGATGCAGTGGTACAAAGCCGATCTGCACCTCCACACGCCGGCCAGTTCCGATTGGCAGGAGCCAGGCGTGACATTTTTGGATTGGCTGTACGCTGCAGAGGCAAAAGAGGTGGATATCGTGGCCATAACCGACCACAATACCGTGGCAGGCGTGGCACGCCTGCGTCAGGAGATGAACCAGCTCGAGTGGCTGGAAAGGCACAATCGAATCAGACCTAGCGAAAAGCGGATTTTGGACGAGTACCGTCGCCTCGGAAACAAGATATTGGTGCTCCCGGGATTCGAGTTCACAGCGACCCTTGGTTTTCACATTTTGGGTATTTTCCCGCCGGATACGTCGGTTCGCGAATTGGAGTTTTTGCTCCTCTCCCTGAATATCCCGCCGGATAAGCTCGATTCAGGTTCCATGGAGGTCGGGGCCACGGCAGATGTCCTGACAGCATATCGGAAGATCAGAGAGGCTGGCGGCATCGTGATAGCGGCCCACGCCAACGCGGCCCACGGCGTGGCCCTGGCGGGAGTGGCTTTTGGCGGACAGACGAAGATCGCATACACCCAAGACCCAAACTTGCACGCCCTGGAGGTCACCGACCTGGAAAGCCGCAGTCAGCGGGCCACCGCCAGGTTTTTTGACGGGTCCAAAGCGGAATACCCACGGCGGATGCACTGCATCCAGGGCTCCGATGCCCACCGTTTGGAGCAGAAGAAAGAACGCCTGGGGATAGGGGACCGTACCACAGAGCTTTACCTCCCGGAGCCCACGTTCGAGGCAATCAAAGAACTGTTCGAAGGGGACGATTTCTCACGGACCCGCCCATGCCGCAAGCGGCGGAGAAAACCGAAAGACCCTATCCTTGCTGCCAGAATTCAGGGTTCGTCGGAAACTCAGTCTTTCCACGAGCAGGCCACGATGTACGGTGGGCACCTGTACGCCGTCCTGAAGGATGTGGCGGCTTTTGCCAACAGGAAAGGCGGGACAGTGTACGTTGGGGTGAGCGACAATCCACGCTCGCCAGCGTGGGGCGTCCCAATGGTGGAGAATACCTTGAAGACGATACAGAAAGACATCCAGCGTCGGATCGTTCCTCCTGTTTCGGCTGAGGCCAAAGTGATGGAGAGCCAGGGGCAGCAGGTGATATCCATCACGGTGAGAGAGGGGAAGGAGAAACCATACACTCTGGATATCGGAAATATCTTCGTCCGGAAGGGAACGGAGACTGTCCTGGCGAACCGAGACGAGATCATTGCCTTGGTGAAGGAAGCGGCCGAGCCCAAGGCAAAGCAGGGACCGTCGGAGGGGAAAAAGAGCGGT